>JBCCUO010000043.1:0-10751 GCA_039196805.1 Planctomycetota bacterium
GTCGCCTGAACTGGGGCTCGTGATCTTCGGTGCCGCGATCGTACCCAACGGACTCAGTTCATATTCCCGAGGTTCATCCTCGGACGCACTCGGTTCCGTTTCCGGCTCAACCGATTCGACGGAGACCGATTCCAGCAACGTTTCTTCCGCCGACTCCGAAGACGAAGCTGATAATGCGACTTGGTCCTTGGGGTCGCGAATCGTAAAGGAGACCAATCCAAGGACCAGGAATAGGAGCAAGTGTCCGACGGCGCTGACCAACAGGGCGGCCGATTTTCGACGCCGTTCATCAGGTTCCTCTTGATCGGTATCGACCGCCAAAGCGGTAGCAGCAAGTGCGGCGTCCGCAGGCTTTGTCTTCTTAGGGGCCGACTTGGCGGGTGATGTCTCCGTCCGTAGCACGAGCGGAGTGACGGTACGAGGCTTTTTGAGTTTGCGATCGCTATCATCCGTGAGTTGCCCCTTGTCCTTGCGGTTCTCTAGTCCTCGCGGAGCCGATGGTGTTTGGCGATGAGCCGAATCGATTCGTAAGGTGGGAGCGTCAGCGGCTGCGTCGATGGCAGGTTCTTGCGGTGGGCCCTTGCGATCTGTAGTTTCCTGACGTGTCGATTCGGACGGCTGAAGTCGTCGGATCTCATCCCAGGATTCGAACGGCAAGACTCTTGCCTGAGGTTCTTCCTTGCCGGTCAGCTGTCGAATTCGCAGTTCAATTTGCGCAGCGCGAGCCTCCAGGCGAGCGGCCGAGGCCTCGCTGCGAACTCGGGTAAGCTCCAATTGGAGCTGGCTCAGCTCACGCTCGGCGGATCGTTGATCGTCGCCGTGGGGCAGATCGCTTCTCAAATCGTTGGGGTCGGCGCTCATCTGGGACACCTTGGAAAGGCTTCAAATCAGCCAGCTTGAACATGGGGGCGAAAGACCGAAATCTGGTGCGTACCGGCGTTGATGATTGTCGCAGCATGCCGGCTGACTGCAACCTTTGCTCCCCTGCCGAACCGTTTCCGGGGTGCTACGCTACTACCAGCACCTTTCCTGTGAGCTAACGGATGGCAACTTCTCCTGAACCGACGCCTGAACCAACCTCGAGCGAGCTAGGGTTCGAGCACGCAGCAACCAAAGTCAAGTCCTTCCCCCAGTCGCCGGGCGTCTACTTGATGAAGGATGCCGCCGGCGTCGTGATCTACGTGGGCAAGGCAAAGAACCTGCGCAGCCGCGCGAGCAGCTATTTTTTGAAGGCGGCCGGCGAAGATCAGCGGACCGCCGATTGGGTGACCGACATCGCCGACATCGACTACGTGGAGTGCGAGAGCGAAGTCGACGCCTTGCTAATGGAGTCACGGCTGATCAAAGACATTCAGCCACGCAACAACAAGGAACTGAAGGACGACAAGACATTCCCCTACCTGATGATCACAACTCGAGAGGAGTTTCCCAGGGTCGAGGTGACGCGCGAACCCAAGCAGACAGGTGTCAAACTCTATGGCCCCTTCGCAAGTGCGGGTGCCTTGCGTGGCGCCATACAAGTGCTGCAGCGGATCTTCAAGTTTCGCACCTGCAGCCTAGACATTAGCGAGGATGACGAACGCTGGAACTGGTTTCGTCCCTGCTTGCTGGCCAGCATCAACCAATGCACAGCGCCGTGCAACTTTCGCATCGATAAAGAGTCCTATCGCCGAGATATCAAGCGTTTGCAAACGTTCTTGGACGGCGGAAAGAAAAAGTTGCTTCGTGAGATGACGGCCGAGATGCAAACGGCCAGCAAGGCGTTGGACTTTGAACGCGCCGCCGTATTGCGTGACGAGATCCAGATGTTGGAACGGTTAGAGGAACGCGGCGAACTCGACACGCACGCACAGCCGGAAGTTTTTTACATCGATCCCAAGAAGGGGCTCGCCGGCCTTCGCAAGGTGCTGGGGCTTTCCGAAGTGCCACGCGTCATCGAAGGCGTGGACATCGCGCACTTGGGCGGTGGCGAAACCGTGGCCAGTCTCGTTCAGTTCATCGATGGGTTGCCGTTCAAACCGGGCTACCGGCGTTTTCGAATTCAAGATGTCGACGGGATCGATGATTTTCGCAGCATCTACGAAGCGGTCTCGCGTCGTTTCCGCCGGTTGAGCGACGAAGGGGAATCGTTTCCAGACCTCCTGCTGATCGACGGCGGAAAAGGGCAACTCAATTCGGCGATGGCCGCCTTCCGAGACCAGGACCTCACGCCACCGACGGTCATTTCGCTAGCCAAGCGAGACGAAGAGATCTTTCGGCCCGGCATTTCGGAACCGATTCGACTTGGCAAGAGTGCATTTGCGCTGCGACTGCTGCAGTACGTTCGCGATGAGTCTCATCGATTTGCCCAGCACTATCACCACATTCTGAGATCCAAGTCGACGCTGGAACGCTAGCGTCGGTTTGACCCCTGATCGAGATCGATCGTAGGCAGCAGAACGGCAATCGTAGTCAAACGCCGAGACTGCCTCAGACGTGACGTGATGATTACGAGCACGAGTGAGAACTCCATTCGGAGGAACGATGACGTCGTTTTTGAGTCATCGCTGACAACGACCTCGTCACGCTCCCTCCGGGCCCTCCGGGAGAGTCAGCCTCTCATCGCCGGAGAGGGTCGTCTACAAAACCCTTCGCGCGCCTTGCGAATTAGCGACGTTTCTCAGTCCCAATCGGTATCGATCTGGTACTTGCGTTTCAGGTACTCGGCACGAGTTTCCGCACGAGCCTCGGTTGGTGGCCGCACGTTGGGACGCGATGACTGCCGATCGCGACCCTGGATCAATGACGCTTCACGGACTCGCATCGACGGAACCGAATCGTAGGGAGCCCGCTGAGTTTCCATGACCGAAGGACGGGCCGGAGGCAGCGGGGGTGCGACGAGAGTTCGATTCGCATCCCCGTTGATCGAAGGTGGAACCGATGGCGGTCGGAACGAACTTGAGTCGATGTCCGATCGGATGCCGGAGAATGGTCGGCGATAATCGGGCGGAACCGGGATCGTCCGCGGCAATGACTCCGCTGAACCGCGTGGTTGCCAGCCCGAGCCCCCGCGTACGGTCGTGTAAGTGGACGATCGTGGGTCCCGACGCGCGGTTTCGGCGGGATCGGTTTCGGAAGGTGCCGGCGGCGTCAAATCGGGCATCGAGTCGTCGTCGATCGGGCTGCGCGACTTGTAGTAGTCATCATCGTCCTGCTGATCGGTCGGTGGCTCAGGTGCTCGCACCGGAGGCTCATTATCCAGGTCGCTGCCCGTCAGTGGCTCTCGGCGCGCTCCCAGCTCGGGCTGTTCGACCGGTGACTGGTCTGACGGGTCTCCGCCCAACGTTGAATCAATCGGTCCGTACGTCGTTGTGCCTTGCAGCGGGAGCGTGGTGGAAGGAATCGGCTGCACGAAGTTGGATTGGGGGTACGCCGGAATGGACGCGCCAACTTGGCCAATTCCGCCCGCCCCCAACCCAGTCACGCAAGTACCATCCATGGGCTGCGTCACGACGGCGGGCTGTCCGGCGAACGCGGGTTGCAATGAAGCGTAGGGCGTCCGCTGCAACTGCTGAACGTACGATGTACAAGGTTGCTGAACGGTGACCGTCGTACCGGAAACGGGATCGATCGACGTCGCAGGTCGGTAGTACGTAATCGGTGCTCGGTAATAGCTACTGCGATAGTTGGTGCCCAACAAAGATCCAAAAAATCGCGCCAGCGGTCCCGGCGTACGGACCGGAGCCGGCGCGAACACGGGTGCGGCGGCGGTGACGGGCAGGCTGGTCGTAGGAGTGATCGCAGACTGCGGATAGTTGGCGGTGTAACTACCCAAAGACGTGCCCAGGATCGGAGCAAACCCTGTCACCGGAGTGATTGGCGTGGGAGCAACCGTCGTGACCGGCAGCGCCGACTGATAGTTGTCCGGGTACCGGTTGCCCGTTCCGTAAATGGGGTTCGCAGTGCTGGCGACGCCCCGCAAGCTTCCGGCCAGTGGCACATTCGAGGTGAACGATGAACGTGGACCGATGATGGGAAGTCGGTTTGCACCATAGAGCGACGGCCCAGCAGCCACGGGCAATCCCGTATACACAGACGGGTTGCTATAGGACGGCCGCTGCAGCGAGTAGGTCGGAGCAGGTGTGCCGACGGGAAGTTGGCCGCCGACGGGGATCATGGCCGCGGAATAGCCGGCAACGGGCGCCGTGTACGCGACACCGCCCATCGTTCCGGGGTAGCCGGCCGTGTAAGGGTATGCGGCACCGTACGAGTAGGACGCGGCCTGCCGACCATACAGCCAATCAGTCAACCAGCAAGCGTTCGCTGGCGACGAGGCGATGCACCCGAAGAAGGTGACCATCGCGAACGTTGCGGTGGAGCGAAGTGACATTCACTTATATCCCGTGACTTGGTTGATGATTGACTGCCGTCGTGTTTCACGCGTGAAACCGCCAGGCCGATTGTGGCCCTTTGCCTGGAACGTCCGCCAACAACTTGGGGGAGAGTTGGGGCGGCGCACGATGACAGCGAGAGCCAGCCTGGTAAGTGGAGGTTTCCGGCCACGCTAGGTCAATCAAACCTGAGTCTAAGAAATCGTTTTGGAAGGGTTTCCGGCCGCTGTGCGACGGGTCGTAGCGATTGCACCAAAATTTGCTCGCAGCCGTGACACTGCCCGGTCGACAGCTTGACCGCGTGTGGTGAGCCCAATCCCGGGCTTCTTGGCAATTGTTGATGCCGCCGAGCGTGCATTCTGAGTGCCCGGATGAACCGTCAGGGGAGTGCCAGAAGGACCATGATCTCGATTGTCGAAAGCTCTGCTGCTAGTCCGGTCTTGTCACATCCAAGACAATCACGAACACTTACACTTTAAACCGTCCTTTGGTGCCCAGCGTGTGCGCAGGTTGTCCCCCCAAGAAAGAAACCGCATGAACTTTCCGTTCGGTCCCGAAAATTGGTCGACCGCTGATCGCGACTTGTCGCTGCAGCAAAACTCGTCCGCCTTTGAATTGGCTAGCAGTCATTCCTATCAGAGCTACCAGCGTCAGCGTCAGATGACGTTGGGCGATCTGCTGCTTGAGAATCGCATCGTGTTCTTGCAGGGCGAAATCCACTATGGAAACGCCAACGAGATCGTGATGAAGCTGCTGTATTTGCAGAGTGAGAACCGCCGCAAGGACATTCATCTGTACCTGAATTCCCCCGGCGGCAGCGTGACGGCGACGCTGGCGATCTACGACACCATGCAAATGGTTTCTTGCCCGGTGGCGACGTACTGCGTTGGCGAAGCTTGTAGTGGTGCCGCCGTGCTGCTGGTGGGTGGATCGAAAGGCAAACGGTATTGCCTGCCACACAGCCGAGTGATGATGCACCAGCCGATGGGAAGTGTCGGTGGTCAGATCAGCGATATCGAAATTCAAGCGGCCGAGATGTTCCGCTATCGCGACGTGCTGAACGAGATCATCAGCAATCATTGTGGACAGCCGCTGGACAAAATCGCCAGCGACACGGATCGCGATTTCTTCCTCGGTGCCCAGGAAGCGAAGGAGTACGGTTTGGTCGACGACATCTTGACCAAGCCGCCCGCCGAAGACGAAGACGACGACGATTGATCCTCCGACCGATCTGTTCTCGGCGGAATCACTGCAAACCCATCGCACTCAATTCGTATCGCAAACCAACATGCCCATCATTCCCTACGTCGTCGAAAGTAACGGTCGCGAAGAGCGTGTCTACGACATCTACAGCCGTTTGCTGAAGGACCGCATCGTCTTCCTGGGTCAACAGGTCGACGATCACATCTCCAATGCCTTGGTCGCGCAGATGTTGTTTCTGCAGTCCGAAGACCCCAAGGCTGACATTCACATGTACATCAACAGCCCCGGTGGCAGCATCACGGCGGGCATGGCGATCTATGACACCATGCAGTTCGTGTCGTGTGATGTCGCGACTTACTGCATCGGCCAAGCCGCTTCAATGGGCGCCGTTCTGCTAACCGCCGGTGCCAAGGGAAAACGCTACGCACTGCCGAACGCGCGGATCATGATTCACCAGCCCTTGGCCGGCATGCAGGGCACGGCACGCGAGGTGGAGATCCACGTCGAGGAGTTGCGGCGCATCAAGCAACGCATGAACGAGATCATGATCGAACACACGGGTCACTCGCTCGAAAAGATTGAGAGTGACACCGATCGTGACCGATTCATGTCAGCCGAAGAAGCTTGCGAATATGGCTTGATCGACAAGGTCGTCAAGCAAGCCGGCGACTCGCAGTAGACGTCGCGTCATCGGATTGTTCGGGGATCGCCCCCTTGGTCTAGCGGCCCAGGACGCCGGATTCTCCGTCCGGAGACGCTCGTTCGAATCGGGCAGGGGGTACTGCTGACGCAACGACCCCGCCCATCAGCGAGGCAAACGCGGCGTCTCCGTGACCGATCCCCCGATTCCGGCAACCTGGCTCATCGTTCTGGGGGCCAGCCCGGCTGCCACAAACAATCGGCTCATGCCAACCATCAACCGGTGCCATTGGTCAATGGTTTCAGGCGTGCCAATCATCACCGCGTCGTCTCGATCGAACCCTTGTTCACTGATTCGCAGAACCGGCTCCAGGTGCATCAGTGCTTCCAGCATCAGGTGGTTACGACAGTCGACCTCTGAGAGATCGTCATCGTCGTAGATCCACAGGTGTGCCTGTAGCGAGCGGTCGATGGCCGCCATGGCGGCGCAGTGCGGGGTTTCAGCGCTCAGGATGGTACGAATCGGGCCGCATTGGACGTAGTATTTTGCCATGTCTGGAAGCCTTGCCTTTCATTCCGTTGTTGAGGTTTGACGGTTGGCGTCGGATGTTCGCCACGTCTCGTTGACATCCAGACTATCGCCGCGCGGTGTGACAACTCTGGTCCGCCGCGCTCACGATCGGTTCAAGGGAGTTATCCTAGGCAGGGTTTGACGTTCGCGTCGCCGCGTTCCCGCCCCGTTCGTTTCTGTCCGTTTACGCCCGCCCCGGTCCCGCCATGTCTGCTTTGCCGCTGCTAGATCAGCAACCCAAGCTGCCGGTCGATCGCGGACTCCGCTGCATCGCAGCCTACCGCCATCTTCGCCTTGCAATCTTGCTGGTACTTACGATCGCCGGTCATGCGACCGGCATGAATCAGTTCGCGCAAGCTCAAAACCCTACATCGGCCGAGCCCATCGTGGGGCTCCGCCAGAATCCGCCCCAGTCCGTGCTGTTGTCCGGTGCGACCGTGGTTGTTTCACCCGGCCATGAGATCCCGAACGCGGACATCCTAGTCAGCGGAAACAAGATCCAAGCGGTCGGCAAGAAACTTGTCGCCCCGGCCGGCGCTCAGGTCATCGATTGTCAGGGGCGATGGATCTATTGCGGGTTCATTGACGCCTTCGCCGAAGTCGAAGTCGAATTCCGTGCGCAAGCCGGTTACTGGAATGCCAACGTTCAGCCGGAACGCTCGGCCGCCCTGGGCGGCGAAGGCTTAGCGTCAGGAGCCAAGGAACTTCGTGCTCAAGGGATCACGACACGATTGATCGCGCCGCGCGGCCGGATCATCAAGGGTAGCAGCTGTGTCACGCTGCTGACCGATGCTGATGCAGGCATGAACGTGATTGCCAGCGAAGCGTTTCAGCACCTGCAGTTAACCGTGCCGCGCACCGGATCGCGACCGCGGTATCCCAATTCGCCCATGGGCGCTGTCGCCCTGGTTCGTCAATCACTGCTGGACGCGGCGTGGTATCAGGAAGCTTGGTCAGCCCATCGCAGCCAGCCACAACTTGACCGACCGGAAACGAACGTTGCACTGGAGCGACTTGCCGAGTTCATCTCCCAGGGCCGCTTCATGATCGATTGCCCCAATGAGCGGATGGCCGTGCGGGCGGGCAACCTGGCGGACGAATTCGCGCTTGATGCCGTACTGCTTGGTTCCGGCCGCGAGTACCGTGCCATCAAAGAGATCGTCGCGTCAGCCCGGCCTGTGGTCGTTCCCGTCGACTTTCCGAAGCCGCCCAATGTGCGATCGCAAGAGAGTGCGTCCAACGTCACCTTGCAGCAACTGATGCACTGGAGGTTGGCACCGGAAAACCCCGCACAGTTAACCGATTCTGGTGTGACGATCTGCTTTACAACGGACGGACTGGAGTCGAAGAACCAGTTCCTGAAGCAGGTTCGAGTCGCCGTTGAACGTGGACTGAACCCAACCGTGGCTCTGTCCGCATTGACCAGTGATGCGGCAGAGATCTTGGGCATTCAAGACCTGACCGGCACCATCTCACGTGGGAAGTTAGCCAACCTGGTGGTTACCACAGGACCGCTGTTTGACCCCAAGTCAAAGGTACAGGAGACTTGGGTGGCCGGCCAGCGTTTTCAGATCGTCGATCCAAGTCTGTCCGGAAAGAGTGATCTGGTCGGTCGCTGGCAATTCGATCTTCGCCAACGACAGCAAAGTGTGTCCGCTCAGCTAACCATCGAAGAGAATGATGGCAAACTCTCAGCCAAGCTCGCAGATCTGCCCATGGACGACCCGCGGGAAACAGATGACGAGGCAGAATCCGAAGAAATAGACGAAGAAGGCGATCAGCCAAAAACCCTCAAACTGTCCGATATCGTCGGCCAACGAGATCGCTTATCGGCCACCGTCGACCTGTCAAAGTGGAATGAATCGCTGGTCAGAGGGACGTGGCGACTGACGCTACTGACAGTGGTCCCCAAGCCAGGTCGCGTCGACACGTTCGGAACGATGACGGATCCCGAGGGACAAGACTGGAACGTCCAGTTGTCTCGACTCACCGACGGTGTTGTTTTTTCTTTTTAAAAAAACTGGGCCGCGGCCGTCTCGTCTACACGGGTGGACGCCTACTACGCGGTGGGTGACGCCCAGCCTAACGACTCCGAGACTGAGAACACGGAAGGAACGACCGACGGAGGAGCGAATCCAGAAGACGACTCAAAGCCTCTTCCCGCGATCGTCACGAACTATCCGCTGGGTGCCTATGGTGTCGACTCGCTACCGGACCTAGTGCCCGCAGTACTATTTCGCCGGGCCACCGTCTGGACCTGTGGTGAATCAGGAATCCTGACCGATGCGGACGTGCTGGTGCGGGCTGGGAAAATCGTCGACGTTGGGGCCAAGCTTGAAGTCGGCTCCGATGTGCTTGTGATTAACGCCAAAGGCAAGCACCTGACACCTGGACTGATTGACTGTCACTCGCACATGGGTACAGATGGCGGCGTCAACGAATCAGGACAAGCGGTGACAGCGGAAGTTCGGATCGGCGACTTCATCGACAACAGCGATATCGAGATCTACCGCCAGTTAGCCGGCGGCTTGACCACTTCCAACATCTTGCACGGTTCGGCCAATCCGATCGGTGGACAGAATCAAGTCATCAAGCTTCGTTGGGGCGCGACGATGGATGGGCTTCGGTTCGCGTACGCGCCGAAAGGAATCAAGTTTGCGCTGGGCGAAAACGTCAAACGCAGCACGTCGCGCTATCCGAACACGCGGATGGGCGTTGAGCAGATTCTGAGTGATCAGCTGCTGGCCGCTCGCGAATACATCACGCGCTGGAACCGTTGGAACAGCGGAATCCGTGATGCTTTACCGCCACGTCGCGACCTCCAGCTGGAGGCGCTGGCCGAGATCCAGCGCGGCGAGCGATGGATTCACTGCCACAGCTATCGACAGGACGAGATCGTTGCCACGCTGGATGTCTTGGACAGATTTGGCATCCGAATCGGTACGCTGCAGCACATCCTAGAAGGCTACAAAGTCGCCGATCGAATCGCCCAGCACGGCGCCATGGCGTCCGCGTTTTCTGATTGGTGGGCGTACAAGTTCGAAGTCTTTGACGCCATCCCGTACAACGGCGTGCTGATGCACGACGCGGGAATCGTTGTTTCCTTCAACAGCGACGACCGCGAGTTGGCGAGGCACCTGAATACCGAGGCTGCCAAAGCGACCAAGTACGGTGGCGTTCCGCCCGAGGAAGCACTGAAGTTTGTGACGCTGAATCCTGCCAAGCAGCTACGAATCGATCACCGAGTCGGCTCGATCGAGTCTGGTAAGGACGCCGACTTGGTGCTCTGGAGCGGTCCTCCGATGTCAACGACTTCGCGCTGTGAACAGACCTGGATCGACGGACGCAAGTACTTTGACGTTCAGATCGATCAACAACGTCGACAGCGTGACCGTGAACTCCGTCAGCGTTTGATCCGCATGATCTTGGACGGCGACGAGGAAACAGAGGACAATTCTTCACAGGGTGAACCTGAGGAGGAAGAACGCTGGGTTCGATACGACGAATACTGCAATGCACGTGGCGGAGAAGCCGGACAACAGGAGACGAACCGTGAGTAACAAGTATCGAGTCGGTTTTAAGTTGATGAGGTTGCTGGTCGCGACTGCGCTGCTGTTAGGCGCGTGCGTTGATGCCGTGGCTCACGACCAAATCCCCGCCCCACCCCAGTCTCGACCGATCGTGATTCGGGGCGCGACCCTGCATCGCGTCGACGGACCGACCATGGACGCGGCTGACCTGTTGTTTATCGACGGGAAGATCACTGCGATTGGGCGGGAGATCCAATTGCCTCCGAAGACTCAGGTGATCGACGGTCAAGGTCAGCATGTCTACCCCGGCCTCTTCGAATCCAGTACGGACCTTGGCTTGCGTGAGATCAACGCGGTCGGAGAGTCGGTGGATTCTGACGAGTTTGGCGATCTGAATCCGAACGCACGATCGTGGGTGGCGTTCAATCCGGACAGCGA
>JBCCUO010000044.1:0-10688 GCA_039196805.1 Planctomycetota bacterium
GGAAAACGTGCTGGTGCAACGGCTTATCACCAAGCCTTTCAACGTCACGATTATCAGTTCGATGCCTTCACCGGTCAGATTGTGCCGACCCTGGTCAGTCGCACTCCCGTCAGCTTGGGCATCGCGATCATCGAGGATGCATTCGACCAGACCGCCAAGATCGAAGCGATTCGGCCCTGCGACTTGCTCGCTCGGGAAGCGGAATTACTCGAATTGGCATCCGCGTGGATGCCTCGCTTGCCGTTCGACCAGGCCGACTTGTTGATCGTGGATCAGATTGGCAAAGAGATCAGTGGAACGGGGATGGACACCAACGTGGTCGGGCGGAAGTCCAACGACAAGGCGGCCGCGGCTGACGAGTTTCCTAGGATCAATCAGATCTACGTCCGCTCGCTTAGCGAAGCTTCGGCCGGAAACGCCACCGGGATCGGAATCGCGGAGTACTGCCAGAGCAGCGTGGTCGAATCGATGAACGTCGACGTCACTCGCATCAACTGTCTGACTAGTGGCCACGTCACGGCCGCCGCGATTCCAGTCCACTACGCGACGGATGCAGAGGTCTTGCGTGTTGCGATCACACAAGCCATCGATCCCAAGCCATCGCAAGTCCGCTGGATGTGGATCCCTGACACGTTGCATCTGGAATCGGTCATCTGCAGCGAAGCGTACTACCAGTCGGCGACACAACGATCCGACTTGCAGGTCGTGGACGAACCGTCCGCTTTGCGTTTCGACTCAGCAGACAACTTGGTGGACCGCTCGTAGGTTCGCGTCGGTTGCACAGCGATCAATCGTTGAAACGAAAAGCAAATCTCAGGTGACAGGTGACAGGTGACAGAGGGCGGATCAACCCGGTTGGCTGTCGTTGATCGTCATAAGGATCGGTCGTGTACGAGCACCGTTTCACTGAACCCTTTTTCCCGATACACCGGTTGCGTGACAGTGCCTAGAGGCGACGGCGACGTCTTGCCACGGGGACAAGTGATAGCAGGGCGATCGCAGCAAAGGCGCTTGGTTCAGGGACAGCGACCGCGGGGGCGAACAGGAGTGTGTGGGCACCCCTCGCTGATGCTCCGCCATCGGTCGCGGCAAGTGGGCCCGACCCATCCAGATCGACAGCGTTGATCGTAACCAGGGTGCGGAATCGATAGAGCTTGGAAGGGTCCAAGATGCCGGTGGCAGAACCCTCGAGGATGTTTGTTTCGTCACCGTCCATCTCGCCAGCCAGGAATCCCTGATCGATGGTGGAACTGCTCTTCTGATACGTGTAGTAGAGCGTTGCTGGCGGAGGGGCCATGGGGCCAAAGGCATCGAACTCCAACAACTCCATTTCCAGCTCCACGTTTCCGGGTGTGGTCGTCCCGACTTCATCCGTCACGCTGAAGAATCCCATCGCTTCGTAGATAGTGGGCACGTCCACCGAAAAGTGGTAGACGCTCTCGGCCGATGCGCGGTGGTCAAGCGTTGCCGTTCGGGTGAATGCACCCGAGAAGCTGCTGGAAAAGAATGCTGGTTCGGTTGAAAAATCGAGCTCGGTGACTGCTTCATGAAGCACACTGTTGCCCGCCAGCGAGGCCGACGCCGAATCGGTGCCGGAATCGTCAATCGTCGCGGTCGTCAGGTCACTGGAGAAGAGCGGGCCGGCCAGAGCATTGATGTTGGCGCCCGTAGGTTCTCCTGGCAGTGGGATCAGCGTCACCATCTCCGCCGCCGTCCAGTGAGGAGTCAAAACGATCAGTGCGGCGAACAGAATGATTGGCGTTCGGTTGATCCAGTATCGCCAGAAAAGCCGTCCGCAGGTTCGTGTTGAGCCGATGCAAGGACTAGCATGACATTGTGGGGATTCGGCGCTGGGGCTCGGAAGCGGCATCAGATGACCATGGTTTTTTCGAATGGAATAGGCTGTCCGTTTCTGTAAGCAACAACCAGCTCGAGTTCCTGCAAGAAAAACTGATGATTTCGCCAGCTTTTCCCTCGCCGCTGTCAGGATCGTGACGAGCCGTGTCCGAGATTTCCCATTCACGATCATTCACACAGCTGCTCGATTCCGCGTCGTCCGGGAACTGTGCCGATGCGGAAGAGTTGTTCCCGATCGTCTACGACGAGCTGAGGCGAATCGCGGAACGGTTCATGCGTTCCGAACGGGCCGATCACACCCTTCAAACCACCGCACTGATCCACGAGGCGTATGTTCAACTGACGCGGCGGTCGCCGACAGGCGACCAGCAGGGTGCTGAGGAAGGCGCTGGAAGAAAGTACAACTCGTCGGACCACTTTGTGGCCACGGCGGCGCTAGTGATGCGCCGGGTGTTGATCAACCACGCCAAGGCGAGAAGTGCATCCAAGCGGCGGCCCCAGGGAGAGCGGCTGGTGGACATCGAGATCGTCGACCAGTTCTCCAAGCGATCGGTCGATTTAGTCGTGCTTGACGAAGCGCTGGAACGACTGCAGCAGCTGGATCCCATGCAAGCTCAGATTGTCCAACTGCGATTCTTTGGCGGTATGACGGTTGAACGCTGCGCTGAGTACTTGGGTGTTTCCGCGCGCAAGGTTCAGTACGAATGGGCACATGCCCGAGCGTGGCTGCATCAACAATTGGTGCAGGAGTGACACATGACGCCCGAACTCTGGAAACGGTCAAAATCCCTGTTTCAGGCCGCGCTGGATCAGACGAAGGAGGACCGTGAGGCGTTTTGCCGTGCGAATGAGTCGGACGCAGAAGTGATCGACGAAACGCTTCGGCTACTCTCGGTCGAGCAGGACGATAGTGACTTTCTGTCATCGCCACTTGGGACCGATCAGTCGCAACAGACGGTCACCGACCCGATGATCGGAAAGAAGGTTGGCGAGTTCGTTTTGCTGCGGATGGTCGGCGAGGGCGGCATGGGCGTCGTCTACGAAGGAAGGCAGTCGACGCCGGAACGAAAGGCCGCCGTCAAATTGATGCGGACGTCGATTGCCGGGGAGTCTCAACGGCAACGATTTGAGCAGGAGGCGGAGGCGCTGGCCAAGTTAAGTCATCCCGCGGTTGCCCACGTGTACGCGGCAGGGACATGGAGGCTGGGCCACGGCACGCAGCCCTGGTTCGCCATGGAGTTCGTCCAGGGCCTCCCTCTGGATCAGTGCGTGGTCCAAGGCAGGCTCGCGACGCGAGAGATCGTCGAGCTGCTGATCAAGGTTTGTGACGGTGTGCAACACGCCCACGATCGTGGCATCATTCATCGCGATCTAAAGAGCGACAACGTCTTGGTGGGCCAGTCGTCGGACGGTCGAACGTTGCATCCGAAAATCGTCGACTTTGGCATCGCCCGAGCAATCGATCAGGGTGACTCGGCCACTGACCGGACCGCCAGTGATCTGACCACGCAGGGAATGGTCTTGGGGACACGCAACTACATGAGCCCTGAACAATTGGCAGGGCGGTCGCGTGACGTCGACGCCAGGTCGGACATCTATTCGCTCGGCGTCATCGGGTATCGCTTGTTTGCCGGCGTCCCGCCGCTGGATCTTCAGGACTACTCCATTGCGGAAGCGGTGCGACGGATCGAACGGGATGACCCAGCACCGCTTGGTCGACTGAACAGCCGCTGCCGTGGCGATTTGGAGTGGATCTTTGGGATGGCCCTGGAGAAAGAACCGGCCAGACGCTACCAAAGCGTCGCCGCCATGGCAGACGACCTTCGACATTACTTGAATGACGAGCCGATCGTTGCCCGTCCGCCGTCGACCGGGTACCGGTTCACCAAGCTGGTCCAACGCAATCGCGCCGCCTTTGCCGGCGGAGCGATGACCCTGGTCGCCCTGGTCGCAGGCATTGTCTCCTACGGATTGGAAGCGCACTGGGCACACCAAGAGACGGCTCGCGCTCAATACGAATCGGACAAAGCGGCCGCTGTCAATGAATTCGTCACCAACGACCTGTTGATGAACTTGATCGCTTCCATGGAACACTCGCGTTCGAGTCAGGCGTCGCAAGGGCAATCCGGGCTGGTGAGAAAGACGGCCGTCGAACTCGTGCGAGAATCAACCGGCAAGATCGGTGACATGTACGCCGGGCGTCCAGCTATGGAAGCGGCCGTGCGCAACGAGGTCGGTTCACTCTACTACAGCTTGGGTGAGTTCGCCGATGCGGCTCAGCAGTACGAACTCGCACGTGAGCTCTGGACCGAAGTCTACTGGCCCGATCACGAAGACTCGTTGAAGGCGATCAACAACCTGGGACAATCACGACAGCATTTGGGACAGGCTGAAGAAGCGGAGCGTCTCTATAGGATCGCACTGGAAGGACGCCGGAACGTCTTGGGGGAAGACAACCCGTACACGCTGACGACGATGAACAACCTAGCCATGTTGCTCCGTGGCACGGGCAGGTTGGACGAGGCAGAAGCATTGCTAACGCACGCCGTCCGAAGTCAGCAAGCTCAGCGAGGGTTCTCCGACAAGCATTCGCTCATCTTTTCCGCAAATCTTGGATCCCTGCTCAGGTCACGGGGTCGCGTTGACGAAGCCCTTCGACTGCACCGCTCGGTTTACCAGCAATGCCAAGCGACCTTGGGTGATCAACATCTCACGACGCTCCACGCAGGTTCGGTTTTCGCCCAGACGCTGCATCGAGCCCAGCAGTATGACGCGGCCCTACCGGTCGCTGAAAACGTCGCTTGCGGGTTTGAAGCGATCTTGGGTGCCAGCCATGGCGATAGTCTGATTGGTCGACGGTTGCTTTTTCGCATCTACCGTGATCTGGGGCAAACCGAAGACGCTCGTCAGTGTCTTGCTGCTGCCCTGAAAGCCGCGCAACAGGACCCCGAGAAAAACACCCACGTGATCGCGAAGCTGCGCCGGGACCAGCGTCGAATGGATCAGCAATAGCGAGGATCTGCGGTGCCATGAAGTTGTCGCGCCCGGAGTCTGCTGCCTTTGAGCCTTACTCTTTGAACGGCGACTAAGCAGAATCGATAAGGGATCGCGTGATGTATCAAATCAAGGAAAAGATGTTCACCCTGGGTTCCCAATACGTCATTCGTGACGCTGATGGGGAGCCCTTGTATCACGTTCAGGGCAAAGTCTTCAGTTGGGGAGACTCGCTCAGCTTTCAGGACAACGCCGGGAGCGAGTTGGCGACCATCGAACAGAAACTGCTGAGTTGGAAGCCGAGGTATCGAATCTATCGCAGCGGGGAGTTGTATGCGGAAGTCGTCAAGGAATGGACTTGGATCAATCGGAAGTTCACCTTGGATGTTCCCGGCCCCAACGACTACACGATCGATGGTGATTTTTGGAACCATGAATACACGTTTCGCCGCGGCGGCCGTGTGGTCGCGCATGTCAGCAAGGCGTTTTGGTCTTGGGCGGATACCTACGGCGTGCAAACGATCGACGGTGAGGATGACCAAGCGATTTTGGTCACCTGCATCGTGATTGATCTGGTGTGCGACGCCGAACGAAACAGCTCCAGCTAGACCGGATGTCAGCCGCTAAGTCCCGGCTCGTTTCGATTGCGAGCACGAGCACCGTCGCTGCGCGACTGAGCACGAGCACGTTGCGTATGATCATTTCTTCGACCAGTCGCTAGGTGACCGGACACGCTCGTTGCTTGTAGGGCTTCACGCCGGCGCCGCGTGAATGAGCATTCAAGACTCCACGTTTGTCCTTCATCTTCACTTTCTTCAAGTAGGTTCTCCCCCATCCATGGCCTCTGCATCGAATCGGCAAGGGTGGCAAGAATCTATCTCGCTAGATTGGCGGTCCCCACAACTCTCTTTCCAGCGACACCTGTCCCTTCCCACGTTAGCGAAATCTGGTCACCCTTTAGAACACCAGTGAAGGCCTGCTGCATCACACCAAGCGTGTTTGTCTTGAACACAACTTTGCCAGCTGCGTCTTTAGGTGCACTGCCAGACACGTCCAATTGTTGAGCTTGATTGTCAGGACTAACAAATTGGATTTGCCCGGAAAACCGCTCGCCGTCACGCTCGGAGATGACAAGATTCCATCGCTGGCCCTTTTTAACTCGACGAACAAATCGCGTTCCGCTCCATCTAGCGCCGATTTGGAAAAGGTCGCCATTGGAAAGCTTCTCAGACTTTCTTGCTTTGTCGATTTCGCGTTGCAAATCATCTCGCTGTGCTGTCACCGTCTTCAAATCAGCTTCTAGTTCTTTGATCCTATCTCGAAGCTGTTCTATCTCGCTTTTGAGCCTTGAGACTTCGTCTTGTCCGTAGGCAATGCATGGGCTTGTACCGCAAATCGAAATCAGAGTCAGGCAAATCCATAGTGGTTTCATTTTCGCATCCAATATGTTCATGGTGGAACGCCACAGATCGCGCCTTCGCCACAAGCGATCCTCAGCTTCAAAAACACGGCTCGGCAACTCGGCGTGACGCCGATGGTACGCCGGCCATTTGGCGTGAATGTAATCACGACACCGCCACGTGACTCTGGCGGCGGCCTCGTCTTTTTGCGAGGCAAGTTTACCGGGCATGTAGCACACCAGCAAACCGAACGATGCAGGGGAGAACGTAGCGTCCACGTCCGCCTCCAGATATTCATGCGCCATTTTGAACGCGCGCGACCGGCGGCGTCGGGTTCATGTCATTGTTATCCGGTGTTGTCATGCGCGACGGTAAATTGTCATCACAGCCCCACCCGGTGTCGCTTCCGTTTTGGCGAGAGAAAGACTCGACAGTGGGTTACCGTCACCGAAGAGCCGCTTACCAGAACCAACCACGACGGGGAAGGTCCATAGTCTGAATTCATCAACAAGTTCATTTGCAACGAGAGTTTGTAAGAGTTGCCAGCTCCCGTGAACTTGAAGCAACGGCCCATCTTGCGTCTTGAGTCGACGCACAGCTGTTGAGATATCTCCGGAGATCCGATTGGAATTCTGCCAAACAAGCGTGTTGTTGGTAGAGGTCACAACATATTTGGTTGCTTCGTTCAGTTTTGTGGCGACCGGATTGGCAGCACTTGCATTAGAGAACGTAGACGCAAACAAATCATAGGTCGTTCGGCCGAGAAGCAGATCATACGGTTCGGCCATCGCTTCACGCATGACTTGTGCCATGACATCATCCCAATACGGGCGCGCCCAACCACCATGGGCAAAACCACCGGATGTGTCTTCCTCAGGGACGCTAGGTGCCTGCATCACGCCGTCAAGCGTTACGAATGTGAGTATGGCAAGTTGTCGCAAAGCAGCCCCCATTTGAGTTCAGCCGAATAGTTGTTGATTTCGCCAGTAGCTTACTCCGGTTGGGGCCGGCTCGTGGTCGATCACTGCGGTTGGCCTTCTTGCACGCGTGCAGGTTCGTTGTCCGGGCGGATGAACTCGGGCACTCACAAGGACCTTGGATGAAGCAGTGCGCCGCTTCGTTCTCTCTGCGGCAGGGCCGGCCCACAAACGCGAAGAATGACGTGACGGTAACCGGTCGTCGTCCCGGATTCGATTCCAAGGGGTTCGTTGGTTGGTGCGAGCGCGAAAGCGGTGGCGAGCCGCCGCACTCTAAGGTCGCTACGGAACCAGTCGAGGTGGGGCCGTTGACGCAAGCCGCAGTGGAAAACGCGGAGAGTTTCCGCGGTTTCCTGAAGAGATAATGACACGAAGAAGCCTTCGCGGCCAGGGAGCGAATGCCTGCACCGCTTCCGCTAAGTTTTGATCTCGACGATCGCTTCGATTTCGACGGCGATGTTGCCCGGAAGCGCGTTGGTGCCAATCGCGCTTCGTGCGGCCACTCCGTTTGTTTCGCCAAATACATCACGCAACAACTCGCTGCACCCGTTGATGACGGCCGGTTGCTGGTCAAACGTATCGGTGCTGCGGACTAGTCCCAGGATCTTGATCAATCGCGAGACACGATCGAGTGTCCCGAGTTCCGCTTGTAAGGTGGCCAAGAGCCCGAGCCCCGTCCAGCGAGCCGCTTCATAGCCGGCTTCGACGTCCATGTCCAATCCCAGGCGTCCGGTCATCAAGGTCTTGTCTGGACGAAGTGGGCCGTGGCCCGATAGGTACGCCAGGTTGTCGACAATCACAATCGGCTTGTAGACGCCCATGGGCTTGGGCGCCGGGGGGAGTTCGATGCCAAGTTCAGCAAGACGAGCCTGAGCACTCATGGCGGTGGGGTTCCACAGAGGTGACATAAAGGGGACGTGGTCACATTTGACCTGCGGCTGTGATTCAACCAGATTCGGTCACGCGCGTGTACTGGGCTCTTGCGCGCCGCTCTGTCAGCTCTCGCCGTACACCGACTTGGGATCCACGAGCCGTTGTTCGTTCACGCTGATCTTGCCATTCGCGTCGACCTGTCGGAAGAAGCAGCTCTGATAGCCTTCGTGACAGGCGGCTCCTTTTTGATCGACGTGCAGCAAGATGGAATCGCCATCGCAGTCGACTTCGATTCGCACGACGTGCTGGCGATGTCCGCTGGTTTCCCCCTTCCGCCATAGCTGACTGCGACTGCGGCTGTAGTAGGTCGCTGCCGAGGTACGCAGCGTTTCCTGCCAGGCTTCCCGGTTCATCCAGGCCATCATCAGGACACGCCCCGACGTCGCGTCTTGCGCGATGGCAGGCAGCAAGCCGTTGGTCCCGCGATCGAAATCAGGAAGAGGGGATGAAGAATCGGACAAAAGCTTTAGCAAGGCTGGAGTACGGGGAGAGCGCGTGATGGGAGTATACACACACGTATTGGGGTGCAAAGTTGTGGTTTGCTTGTCCACGGCATAGGCAGGCAACGCCCCGACCAAGGGGACTTAACCGTCACACAGCGAACAAGCCCAATAAGCTCGACGAGCCGCAGAGATTGCGTGACGGTCGAAGTCAGAAGCTGGCGTAGAGCCGATCGGGTCAACTCGCCGACACAAGATCTGTTGGTCGGACTGACTCGGCGAAACTCCGACCGGTTCGCCCCTTTTCCATGAATCGATGACTCGGCTCGCGTCGGTTGCCTCGCATGCCCTCCCAGCGAAAAGTATCAATCGTCGTTCCGGTTCGCGATGGCGCCACGCACATTGAGGATCGTGTTCGTCTCGTCCGCACGCAGCTGAAGTCGATGACCGACGACCCGATCGAGATCCTGGTGGTCGATGATGGCAGCCGCGACGGCACAGTCGACGTGCTCCGTGAGTTGGCTGACGAGCTCACCGAAGTTCGGTTGGTCCGACACAGCCGGCCACGCGGGATGGAGTCGGCGGGGCAATCGGGGCTCGAACGGGCGACCGGATCATTGGTCTTCGTGCAGGAGTCGGAAGAGCCGATGTCGTTGGCCGATCTGCGAAGGCTGTTTCGTATTAGCGATGACGAGTCCGTGGTGGCTGCCAGAGCCGAGAGTCGTCCTCAACCCGTTGCGGCGCCGCTGCTGCGTCGACTGCGGGCCTGGGGAACAGACGCAGGCAAGCAATTGCAGTGGCAAGCCGACCGGCCACACTACAGCAGCGTCCAGATGCTGCGGCGAAGCCATCTGCAGCGACTCAGCGGCAAGGACTCCAGTCGATATCGTCTGGAGGGGCAAACGATTCACGAAACGATGATCACCCAGCAAACTCAGGTGCAACAAGCTGCCGACCGTCTGACTCACCATTACTCGACTTGATTGAAGCTATCGCTTTGTCTTGGTGTCGTCGCGACCGCGAGGAGTCCACTGGGAGACGCTTGCCGTCGGGCCGACAGCGAGCGTCCGCTTGCACTGCATCACCTGCTGACCGGCGGTCAGCCGAACATGGACCTCCACTTCATCGCCTGCTGGCGGTGTGTCCCAGTTGACGGGGACGAAGAGCCCGCTGAGGGGTGAGTCTCGGAGGAGCGAAGCGGCTTCCACCGACGTGAAGTCTCGTCGTGCGATTCGTGATGAACCCGGTGCTTGGGTCGGATCGATCACGACGACGGCCAGGTCAGCGTCGATGTCGAATTCGCTCAAGTCCACCATTCGCTGGAAGGCATCCACTGCCGTGACGACGATTCGCAGTCCGGTGGGGCCTTCCGCGTCGATCGGTTGTGTGGTTTCGGACAGGGAAGGATGGATTTCAATGGCCACCGGTTTAGCCGATCGGCTGGATGCCCGGTCCGTGTCATTCTGTGGCAGCATGCCAAGGGGCGCGGGCAGTTCCACTTGACCTGGCGGGACCGCCTCCACACCACCCGGGTTGCCGGGGGGCACAGGTGTGCCCGGCACGACCTGAGGTGCTTCGGTGTCCGACGCGCCCGGTGGCTCCGGCGCCATCGGCGGTAGCGACAACTCCAGGTCGTCGGTGATTGGATTGGGTGTCTGCGAACGACTTGGTTCCGTTCCGGGGTCTGCCGATTCAGCTGATCCGTCCGCCGTGGAAGGCGTGTTTGTTGCTGGAGCTGGGACTTCATCAATGGGACTGCCAGGGTCGACCAGCGGTAGTTCCAGCAGCGCTTCATCGTCCAGATCCATGGGGTCCGTGACATCGGCCGAGGAGTCGGTACCAGCGTTCGGAACGGTGTCGGGACGAGGAGTGGGAAACGCCGGAAGGCCGTTGGGCGGGGTACGCTCTTGCTGGATCAAGGGCGCGTACTTGTCGGCGTCTTCGGACTTGAGTTTTTCTCGTTCCAGCTTTTCGGCAAGAACCCGATTTTCGTAATCCGCCTCGTAAAGTTGGTCTTCCAGGAAGCGAATCTCCTGAGTCAGCTTTTGCTGGTAGAGGTCTTCATGAGCGCGACCTCGGCAACCGCC
>JBCCUO010000045.1:0-10578 GCA_039196805.1 Planctomycetota bacterium
ATTGGAACCAGCATCAGGGTGCCGACACCGACAAACCCGATCAAACGTCCCAACACGATCTCGATCGCTCGCACCGGCTTCGTCACGATCGTGTAGATCGTCTTGTTCTTGATGTCGTTGGGTAGTGAGAACGCACTCAGGAAAAGAGCCAACGCCAAAATGACGTAGTTGGTTCCCGTCAGCACAAAACTGATGTAGAGCCTCGCGGGGTCATCGCTTTGCGGGTTCAAGAACCACCCGGCCAGCAAAAGCACGACCACGAACAGCCCAACAACAAAAAGGACGCGTCGGCGAATCGCTTCCTTGAAGGCCAGTCTGGCCAACGCGGCGATTCGGCTGGGGCTGAGCCCGGGTAAGTCAAAGCGAAAGAAGTCACGAACCGCTCGCGCGACCGCATAAAACCCTTCGCCGGCACCATAGCGTGCAGCTGAGATGATGTAACCAACGATCAGGCCCAGGGCGATTGCCAGGACCAGCAGCACGATGCCCTTCATCGCGCCACTTTCCAGGAAGTTGTCGGGCCTGAGGAGCCACTGCGAAAAGGACCAGAAATCCTCCGGTTGCAGGTTCATTCCTGATCACCTCCGGCGGGCGACTGAGGTGCCGCTTCTTCGCTGCTGATTCGTCGTGCCCCCGGTCTGGCCTCGCTCTCACGAACGATGTTCAAGAACAGGTCTTCCATCGTGGCGGTTGGATTGTCGATCGACTTCAGGTCACCACCGTGCCGGGCAATCACTTCGGCGATTTCTTGCTTGGCCGCGTCACTCAGACCGCTGGCGTGCACCTCCGTCACGTCTTGGACCTTCAACAGATCGGTCACGCGGCCCAGCTCTTTCAGTTCCCCCTGGTGCAGGATCGCAACGCGGTCGCAAACGTCTTGCACGTCAGCCAGCTGGTGACTGCAAAGCAGAACCGTCTTGCCTTGATCGCGAAGGGCAAGGATCAAGTCCTTCATCTCGCGTGTCCCGATCGGATCCAATCCGGTCGTCGGCTCGTCCAGCAGGATCAAGTCGGGGTCGTTGATCAAGGCTTGCGCCAGCCCAACACGCCGCGTCATCCCCTTACTGTATTCGCGAAGCTGCCGCGTCTTGGCACCTTGCAGGCCGACTAGGCTGATCAGTTCCTTGACACGCTCGCGACGCTTGGCACCGGACATGTCGAACAGCCGACCGTAGAAATCGAGCGTCTCCTCGGCGGTCAGGAATTTGTAGAGATACGATTCTTCAGGTAGATAGCCAATCCGTTCGTTCTTTTGCGTTTCCGTCGCGTCCTTGTCGAACACCAGAACGCGTCCACTGGTCGGAAACAACAGCCCCAGAATTAGCTTGATCGTCGTCGACTTGCCGCTTCCGTTGGGGCCCAGCAAGCCAAAGATCTCGCCCTGTCGGACTTCGATGTCCAAAGATTTGAGCGCGGCGACTTTTTTCCGTCCCCAAAAGTCTCGATAGACCTTGCTCAGGTTTCGCGTCTCGATGACGACCCCCGAAGAGGTTTCGGCGGACGCGGACTCATTCGATTCTTCGGCCGGCTGGTCGACCGTGGGAGCGTTTTCCGCAAGCGACATATCTGGATGCAGTGCAGCAAGAAAGGGTGGTCAAGATCGCGAAATAGACGAGTGGTCGGCGATCCCGCAGGGCACGGACAGACTGTCAGCCCGAGTGCATTACGCTACGGCGACCTGATCGCGAGGGTTCAGCTTTTTTTGGGCACCTTGCCCAGCCGTTTTGAAGGGCCTTGCCACGTCGGCCCGACAGGGGTTTTACTGCGTTTTTCTCATTCGTGTCGGCGGGACGCGGTGAATCGGCCACCTGGCGACAGGAAACCTCTGCCATGCCCGATCCGGACGACGGGTCGCCTGACGCGTATCGCGCCGCGCTGAGCTACCTGTATCAGCGGATCAACTACGAAAAGAATGCGGGCAAGTCTCGCTCATTTCCCTTCCGCCTTCAGAAGATGCACTTGCTGGCGCGGCGGCTGGGGTTGGCTGATTGGCTATGCCCACCCCATTGGCTGTCCGACTATTCACCCGAGTCCCCGGCAATCAACGATGTGACCGATGGGTCATGGGCAGCGGCCGAACAAAGCCCATTGGTGGTCAATCTCGATGGAGTGACTGGTTTCCCGCATCCGCCATCCCGGCCGCTGATCATTCACTTGGCGGGCACCAAAGGGAAGGGATCGACCGCCTCGATGTTGGCTTCGATCTTGTCCGCTGCCGGCCTTCGAACCGGTCTGTACACCTCGCCGCATCTGCATTCGCTCCAAGAGCGATTCCGCATCGATGGTAAGGCCTGCAGCGACGAGGAGTTGGTTCGTTTGGTCGACCAGGTTCACGCCGCAGTCGACTCGATCCTGGGGGAACAAGCGGTCGAGTTTTCCTTTTTCGAGCTGACCACCGCCATCGGCATGTTGCACTTCCACGCAAAGGCTTGCGACGCCGTCATCTTGGAAGTCGGGCTGGGCGGGCGACTGGACAGCACGAACATCTGCCAACCGGACGTAACCGCGATCACCACGATCGGACTGGACCACACACACGTGTTGGGCGACACCTTGAATAAGATTGCCCGAGAAAAGGCGGGCATCATCAAGCCGGGGATCCCCATCGTCTGTGGCGTCCAGCCGCGTCGCAACCAGTCACCGGACGTAGCAGATGGCGTCGACGATGCCGTGACGGGTGAGCGTCACGACGACCCGGCCGCCGTGATCGCCTCGATCGCCAAACACCGCGAGGCTCCGTTGATCGCGCGCGGCATCGACTTTGACTTCCGATTCACGCAGGATCCCCGTTGGGGCGGAGACGTTGAGTTCGTCGATCTGAAATCTGAGACGCAGCGGCGCGCGTTTGGGCTAGCGTTGGAAGGTGACCACCAAGCGAGCAACGCGTCGTTGGCGATTGCAGTCTGCGATCAGCTTACCGGGCAAGGTGTCGACATCACCGACGCCGACATCGCCGCTGGATTGGAGACCGTCGAGTGTGCGGCCCGCGTGGAGAGGCTGGACACGTCCGACGAGGTCACGCTCATCGTCGATTCGGCTCACAACGCGGATTCAGTCGACGCGATCTGTCGATGCGTGAGCCGTAGATTCAGCGATCGTCCAACGATGTTTGTCTTCGGTACCAGCCATGACAAAGACGCTGCGGCAATGCTGTCCCGAATCACTTCGGAGTCGGCGGAGTTGATCCTGACTCAGTACGCTTCGAACCCACGATTCACGCCGGCAGAAAAGCTGCACGCGTTGTTACGGTCGGGCGAGTTCCACGTTGATCGATCGATGGCCGATGCGGTTCCGGTGTGCCCCGATCCGATCGAAGCCTGCCGCCGAGCGATTGAGTGGGCATCGACAGAGGCCGTTTCGGCGAAGCAGCAGCCTGGTGTCGTTGTGATTTTGGGATCGTTCTTTCTGGCAGCCGAAGTCAGACCTTGGTTGCTGAAACGATCAATTCCACATCGCCCACCGGCACTCCGGTCGACTGAGCGATCTCCTCGCAAATGAATCCGAGTCGGTAGAGCCTAACGATTTCCGCAGTGCTTGCGTCTTGCACCGCATCGTCGATGCGTGAGGTGCCAAAGCAGGCAGCTTCGTCGGCCGACGGACTGGTGGTGTCGCAGCCTGCGTCACAGGGACCCGTGAGCGAGGAGGCTCTGCTTGCCAATTCCGACGCCGTTCCTGTCTCGGTTGCAAGTGATCCCCGGTAAGGCGGTAATTCCCCACCCGATGATCGAACCCGCTGGTCAACTTGCTGTAGCAATGACTGAACGATGGCGATGCGAGTGTCCAATTCTCCCGTCAGCTCTCGCTGCAGATCCATCATCGCAACCTGCCATCGCTGAGTCTCAACTGGTGCGTCGCTCAAGGGGACCGAATGCTGGACGGGATTCTTCAACGCGTGCAGAGTCTTTTCGGTCTCACGCTGACTGCGAATCATTCGCGGACGACGCTTGATGGTCCGGCGTGCCAGGACCCAGCCCAGCATGATGAACCCAGCCAGCATCAATAGTTGTGACTGGTCGAAGTCAGCAAACAGCATCGACATGTTCGGCATCACTCCGATTCCCCCGACTTGGCCTCACCCGTGGCGTGGCGTTTCTCAGTGAGAGCCTACGTCGGAGCACGTCACCGGGCCGTCGAATGCCGCCCGCCCTGCCCGATCTTGCGGCCTACTCAAGTGATCCATTGTCACTGGGTACAACTATGCCGATCATGTCGAATGTGCTTCCGCATTCCAACCTTGAATACGAGTCCTTCGAATTGGCCGACGCCGCGCAACCTGATCCCCCAACCACGGATTCCGACCGGATCACCGATCCCGATCGGCGATCAGCCACCCCGATTGGTGATCACGGCGTGCTGAGTGTTTGGTACGCACAGGCGTCGGAGGGCGAACCGGGGCGGATCGAACGTTGCTGTCAGTCGTGGCTGAATGCGGACGAGCAACAGCGAGCCGATCAGTATCGACAGCCCACGTCACGGAATCAGCACATCGTCGGCCGAGGAATGGCCCGCAAGCTACTGGGGAGCGATGCGGTCCCTCCGGAATCGATTCGCTTTCGATTGCTGCCGCACGGAAAACCGGTTGCCGAATCGCCGGTGGAGGCCAAGTGGGCGTTCAACGTGGCGCACACCAGTGGTCTGGTCATTTGCGGCTTGACGCAAGATGACGAAAACCTGGTCGGTGTCGATGTCGAGCACCACGGTCGACGCACCGATCCGGCGATCGCCGATCGATTCTTCGCGCCTGCCGAGGTCGAGCAACTCAATCGCTGCGCGGACGATACAGCGAAGATGGCGTTGTTTCTGAAGATCTGGACGTTGAAGGAGTCGTTCATCAAGGCAATCGGAACCGGCATGCAAACGCCACTGGCTGACTTCGCTTTCCTGGATGCCGCGACGGACTCACCCAGGCTCGAACTGGTCGACGCTGATTTGGGCCAGCATCGATCATGGACGTTCTACTCGTTCGCACCCCAACCAGGATTCATCGCCGCCGCAGCGATCGGACAAGTGAACGGCCAGCATCCGGTGCATCTGAGCGTCTCCAATTTTGAATCGCAACTCAAATAGTCATCCCCTCACCACCAAAGCAACCTACCGCTGCCCTCCTTCCGCCTGACGCGTTGCGGCCACTACGTTTTCCTCCCGTTCACGGCATGGTTCGAAACACATAAAGGATGCCGAGGATTGCTTGTCGCTCGTCGTCTTCTCGGAATCCGATGTACTACGCCGCTGTTATCTGCCCTCCGTTGAAGGCGCGGCGTTGGGCACGAGGACAAGCCGGGTGACAATGAGTTCGTTGAGGCCATCGTCAGCATCTGGATTGCCAGTCGTGAATTGGTCACATCTGCACGTCGGCTTCTCGCGGCCTTCGTAAGCACCAGCCCAGTTGTCTAACTTGCCCAGAAACAGACCAGGGACATCCGCACACTCGGCATCGTAATTCATGAAACCATCGATGCCGTACTTGTTCGGCCGGCTGGAATCGTTGGCGTCAATGGTGGACTTGGCACCTTCGCCAGGGCACGTCTGGTCGTAACCGTTCATGCACGCGAATGCCCATTCCTGCTGACTTGGCAACCTGTAGTCGTACTGAGTGTCAAACTTGGAAAGTGCCTCGCTGTACCGAAAAACCTCACGCCATTCCGACGGGCGTCCTCCACTGCTATTCCAGTTGATTGTTTCGTAGGTTCCGTCGCCAAACGCAGCTTTGCGAAACGCTTCATGTTGCTCCGTTGTCAGTTCCGTTTCTTGCAGATAATAAGATTGCTTCGGAAACGAGTTTTTGTGATCTGCACGGGAAGCGTCGATCTCTACGAGGCAAAACGTCATTCCAAAACGGTTCGTTATCCGTCCTGGCATTGGCTCGGAGCCCACACCCATTGAAGACTGAGTAGTGCGCGCTGCCGTCTTGTCGCGGTCGTTCTCGGTGGGGTTGCATCCGACGGCAACGGCAAGGCAAAGCACGAGTACCTGATGAGCTTTCATATGAATCGCACACGCGGCGGAATGAAAGGGAATTGGCTATCGCAGCTGCTTTTGGAGCCGACGGAAACGGATCAATCCGATGACCGAGACCGCTCCTCCAGCTGCGATGAGCGACCAACCCAAAACAAACATACCAAGCGAGTCAGCGAAGAACTTGATCAAAGTTGCCCCGCTACCAGCAAGCATGAAGGCGGTTCGTTGGTAGGCCAGCAACGTCCGTTCATTGGCCAAATCGGTCCGGATCAGCGCCAGGTTGTCGCGGCGGTCGCCAGTATCGGGAGAAGGCATTTGGCGTCGAGCCTTGTTCACGTGGGAAAGGCGACCAGCATACCGACCAAGCCCGCGACGATGACGTAGTAGAGGAAGACCAAAGCGGTGATGCGAATCACCTCGCCCTCACGTCCGACTAATCCCACGACGGCGCAAGCGGAGACGACATTGTGAACGCAGATCACGTTTCCCGCAGCGCCTCCCACGGCCTGCAGGGCGACAATCCAAATCGGATCTGCCCCGACCGTCGAGGCAACTTGAAACTGAAACAGCGAGAAGGTCATGTTGCTGATCGTGTTGCTGCCGGCGACAAACGCCCCGATGCCTCCAATCAGCGGCGCAAATGCCGGCCAGGCGGTGCCCACGGTGTCGGACACGCCTCTAGCCAGGACGGTTGGCATCGCGTCCAGCCCAGCGCCACCGCTGCCTGAGTTGATGAAGACCTGAACCATGGGAACGGCAAACACGAGGGCCGCCGAGGCAACCATCAGCATGCGTGCCGAACGAGTGACCGCGCGACGGACGGCAACCAAGCTCATGCGGTGAAGCCAGACGGTCGTCACGCACACGACCAGGAAAATGGTTCCAGGAAGATACAGCGGTGTCACTGGAGAAAGGTCGACAACCGATCCAAACAAGTTGGCCACGCTGGAGGGATCGCTGGGGACTTGGACTGACTTCAGCCAGTCGGCCACGGGCAGCTGACGTAGACGGGTAACCACCAACAGACCAGCGATCAGAACGTAGGGTGTCCACGCTCGAAGCAACGAGAGGCCTGGCGGAGCAGGTTTGGGTTCGTTGTGCAGGTCTCCGGACCAGGTCGCGGGCCAATCGCTTGTTTGTGCAAAGTCCCAAGTGTCCTGAGGCAAAAGAAAACTCCGTTTGGCAGCCGGCACCACGATCGCCAGTCCGACCAAGGACCCGACCAGCGACGGGAATTCGGCGCCTAAGAGAAACGCGATCGTTGCGTAGGGAATCGTCATCGCCAGGGAAGCGAACAACGCGAACTTCCACACGGCCAAGCCCTCTCTGATGCTTCGGTTGGTCCCAAAGCAACGAGTCATCACGGAAACGACAATCAGCGGGATCAGCGTGCCGGCGACGGCGTGCACCAGCGCGACGCGAGCCGCCACGATCGGCAACAGCTGTTCCCAAGACTCCAAGCCAAGGCCTTGGGCGTATTGAAGCACGGACTCGTTCCCGTCCAAGCCGCGCTTCACCCCAACCAGGATCGGCGTGCCGACGGCGCCGAATGATACCGGGGTGCTTTGGATGATCATGCCGGAAAGCACGGCGGACTTGGCGGGAAATCCCAGCCCGACCAATAGGGGAACACAAACGGCTGCGGGCGTGCCGAACCCAGCCGAACCTTCGATGAACGATCCGAACAGCCAGGCGACAATGATGACCTGGATGCGGCGATCGGGCGTGATGTCGGTGAACCCTTGGCGGATCACCGCCAAGCCGCCGCTTTCGCTCAGCGTGTTTAGCAGCAGGATTGCGCCGAAGATGATGTACAACAGTGTTCCGGCGACGACCAAACCCTTGATCGACGCGGCTGCGATCTGGTCTCCGCTGAGCTGCCAATAGAACCAAGCGACAAGGACTGCCACGAAGTAGGCTGCCGGCATCGCCTTGGCAGCGGACAATCGAAATCCGACCAATAAGATCCCGACGACCGCAATGGGCAGCAAGGAAAACCAAGGTGCCACCGATTCGAGCATTCCGCCTCACTCCCTAGGATCCGCTTGCCGCGACCGGTAAGTCGTCCTATCGACCGACAACGCGAGGCACAAGGATACCGCCGGCGGTGATGGGCGTGTTGTACGTCCGCGGGCGTGGTGTTCCGATTTCAGGCCCGCCAAAGTAGGGTACCGCTCCGCGCCCTGATCGAGACAGAACAGAGCCTTACCGCATGTGACCGGATTCCGTTCGAAATCAGCGGCTGTGAACCGCCGCTGATCACTTTCCGTGAGGTGACCATGACCGAGAACGAAGAGACATTGCGACACGCCAGTCCGTCCATGTTTCGGAATCACCCGATATGGTTTGCCGTCTGTTGCCTGCTTTGTTTGGTGATCGTTGGGATCCCGATGCTGTTGATCTGGTTCCTGGAGGTCAAAGCAACCCGGGTGACGGTGACCAACAAGCGGACAACGCTGCACAAAGGATTGCTCTCACGAAGCATCACCGAGGTATGGCACCGGGACGTCCGCAACGTTCAGCTGAGTCAGAGTTTTCTGCAGCGGATCCTGGGTGTCGGCCGGATTGCCATCAGCAGCGCCGGTCAGTCAGGCATCGAAATTGACGTCAGCGGGCTCTCCAACCCCGACGAAATCAAATCGATCATCGACCGCCACCGCACCACCTAGACCATGCCCCCTACGGCCGTGCACACGACGTCCTTTGGACGGTATGTGTCCTTTGGAGGTACGTATCGCGGCTGGCTCGCTTCGCCCCCGGCTTGCGGAATCAGGGCGAGGGGTGCCCCGTTCGTGAACTGCTCCCAACTCAGTTGGGAACCGTTGCGTTCGTCGAAGACGTGTTGGCCAACGGCGAGGCCGAAAAACGATCAGGATGAGTCTGTTGATGGGCTTTGATGACTTCCATCGCTTGCTGGTACGTCTCCCACTGATTCTTTGAATAGGTACCAGGCGTTGCGTCCGGGTCGAGGGGCACGAGGTAGGGCGGTGTACCGATCAATGGGCAAGGGGCCGCCGCCAGGTCGATTCCGGGGTCAATCAAGTATTGGAATGGGCGGCCGTTGAGCGAGCAGACGGCGTCCACGAAGATCTGGGGCTCTGCCATGCCTTCGTCTCGCGCGTCTTTGGCGATTTGGTCGGCGTATTGCTTCAGTAGCCTCGGGTTGCCCCAGACGCCTCGGCCGGAGACCTGGCCTGGCGTTAGCAGACGCGACGGAACGAAGACAGCTTGACCCGACATCATCGCGAAGCCACTTCGGCCCTGCGGCAACTTGGCGTCGCCGAATTGGTCCACATCCCATGATTGACGTGTCAACGGATCGTACAGCTTGATGCCCACAAAGATCTGCTTGTCGTACAGCATCATCCGCCACGAAAACCCTCTTCCCGCCTCATTCCATTCCGTCCAGCCCTCGTACAGGAAGTGACGAAACGGCAAAAGCATCTGCACGAGCGCGAATATCGCCAAACCGGCGACCGTGACCGTGCGAGATGCTGACCGAACGGCGGACGTGCTCGATTCCGACGGCTCCCGCGCCGTCGATTTGCTGGGTGTATCGCTGCGACCTCCCAAGAACCTTCGCTGCACCCAACCCACGACTCGACCCGGGCTATCCAGCGGAAGAAACAAAACCAGGCAGGCAATCCCCAACCAAGGGAAGACGCCGATGTGAAATAGCTGCGAGTTGCTGAGATGAAATGCAATCGCGGCGAAGAAGCCGAAGGCTTTGATCGGCCAACGACGGCTCAAGAGAATGAACGGAATGCAAACGTCGAAGACCAGTCCGAAGTAGGCAACGAAGTAGGGCGTGACCGGGAGCTCCAAAATCGGTGTCGCGATACTCTCGGGCTGAAGCGTCATCCAGTGCTTCACCGGTTGCGCCTGGAGCCAGTCGGAATTTAGTTTCGCAAGTCCACCGTAGAAATAGACGATGGCGAGTTGGAACTGAAACAGAGCCAAGTGCCAGCGAGGAATGGTTGCTTCGCGGTCGACCTTGCCGAACAGGCTTTGAATCGTCCAGACACGATCCGCCCTGGTGATGATGAAGAACGTGGCCAGCAACGCGATCAGGTACGAATGGTTGTTGTAATAGGAGTGGTCCAGGAAGTAGCCGTAAACGAACGACAGCAAGAATGCCGTCGCAGACAAACGCAAACAAAGCCCCAGGGCGATCAGGACGGCCGAGATGACCATGACCGATTTGCAGAGCATCACCAGGCCGGGCCAGTCTGCAGTCACCAGCAGTAATGCGTAGGTGGGACGAAACTGCCAGTCGGGGACGAGGGGAAGCAGGTAGGCTTCCTGCAACATCAGCAATCCGAACAGGATGCGAAACAACGCCAGCGTCCGCGCATCAATGGGCTCGAACAGTTGCCGTGTCCACCGTGACACCGGTCCCGACGACTTCTCTGCGTCGGGGTAGATCGCGCCTTCGCGGTTCGGTTCGTCGGACGAGCTCATGAATCGATGAACGCGCGTCTGCAACGTTAGGGAGAGGTGGAAAATGAAGAACAGTTTTCACCCTCCCGCAGAGCGGGAGGGTCGGGCTCTCAGGCCCGGGGAGGGCCCAGAAGATTCCCTCTCCGACCCTGAGAGGCCGACTCTCCCAGAGGGAGAGTG
>JBCCUO010000046.1:0-10305 GCA_039196805.1 Planctomycetota bacterium
GCCGACTCTCCCGGAGGGAGTGTGAAAGCGGACTTCCTATGGGTTTCTCGCAATTCGCGGTGCGAATCATGTCCAACACAGCAGTAAGCGCAACTTCAAAAAGCGCAAGCGATGGGCATTTTCCCTCTCGCTAGCGTTTCGGGCTGAGACTATGTCAACAAGTCGGGAAGCCGGGCGGCACACGCTACGATTCACACGTCTGTTGCTGATTGGCAGGTCCTTAGTCAGCTAGCCGAGCGCCGACACCGAGTTTGGGAGGGTCCGCGACTAGCCGAAAGTCGCCCGCTGAAGGCTCGCGGAACCATTTCGAGTAATCGGAAAACCGGATCTCGATATTCTCAAGCTGTTTCACGCGATCGTCCGACGTGCCGGCATTCATACGGATGTTGCGACGAATGACGCAGTTCGCTTGAGCATTCTTGATCACGATCCACGGCGGCCCGGGAAATTGCTGGTCGAAGTCGATGACGGTGTTGTTTTCGATTCTCACATTGTTCGCTCCATAGACCGTGATGCCATGGAAGTGGTCAGCAACGACAAGGTTGTTTTCGATCACGAAGTCCTTGAACACTCCATTGAACATTCCGATGCCCTGCACGCCACTACGGCCGCGTCTCAGGTGTGGCTGCCCCGGATCAGTGTGTGAGATGAATCGGTTGCCACGAACGACCACACCGGTAATGACGCCGGTTCCAGGCTTACCATTTCGGCCCGTCGACCAAGACTGCAACATGTCGCAGTGGTTGTCGTTGATGATGTGGGCGTTCTTCACAACGTTCTCTTCAAACAGACCGTGATCGCCGAGCGCGCGTAGTCCGTCCATGCAGAAGTTCTCAATGGTGTTGCCGCGCACGATGACGTGGGTTGCCGGTTTGTACACGTTGATGCCGTCGGCAACGCTTTTCAGGTGATTGCCAATCAGCTTCACGTTTTTGCCGCTGCGCACTCGGATACCGTCACCCGCTCGCTCACTCCACTGCTGGGCACTCCATGCTGAGCAGTCACCAAAATCAATGACGCAGTCCGCCACTTCGACGTGATCACGCGAGATCGTAATCCCAACCTCGCCCGGTCGAGGCTTGATCAGCAGCCCCTTTAGCTTCCACTGGGGGCCACCTGCCGTTCAATCGCACCCAGGACTGGAGGCGACTGGCGACGCTTCCCTGTCAACTCGACCGTCGCCGTTCCTCGACGCGATCGACCGTACGTCGCACCGTTGATTCGAACGAAACGATCGGTGATGCTGATCGAGCCGTATCGATCGCCGGCCAAGTGAATGACAGTCCCGTTGGACGCCTTCACGAGTGCTGCCCCAAGTTCTCGGTCGGTACGAACCGTCACGGATTCGGCCAACGCCGACGCAGCTAACAGTGCGATGAATCCGGTCAGCGGAAGGACTTTCAGTGGCATCGGCTCTAGCGGCTCATGTTGTCGCGGCTGGCTAAGGCCGTTTCAGGCGTCAAGCATCGAGGCCTAAGGGTAGGCCCAGTTGTCAGACCTTGCAGACAATCAAACGATCATCGTGGGATTCGGCGACGGTCACATCGATCAGGTCGCCGGTTTGGTAGTCGTCGGCTTCGCCCGCATGCAGCAGTTCAGCCGACGCGTAGCGACAGGTCGTCCCACGCAGCAAAGTCGACGTTTGGCCCGGCCCCAAGAGCTGTCGCCCCGATCGCTCCGTGGTTTGAAAGCTCCGTTTTGACTCGACCAGCAGTTGCAAGCGACTGGATTGGAGCTTGGCGAAGTAGTCGCGCCGCAGTTCGGTCTCCAGTTCGCGAAGCCGGTCGACGCGACGTGCCTTCTCGTCCTTGGTGATTTGATTGGCCATCTCTGCGGCCGGAGTACCGCGTCGAGCGCTAAAGGGGAACGCGTGGATCTTGGAGAATCCCGCTGAACGGCACGTCGCCAGGCTTTGTTGAAACTCATCCTCCGTTTCCCCGGGAAATCCGGCGATGACATCAGTGGTGATTGCGGGGCGATCGAGTGCTTCACGCAACATCTGGCAACGATCCAGAAACATTCGCGTGCCCCATCGCCGTCGCATTCGACGCAGCACCGAATCGCTGCCGGCTTGTAGACAAAGATGCAGGTGTGGCACGATTCGCTCAGCATGATCCTTCATCACGCCAATCAACTGACGCGTGACCTCGGTGGCCTCGATACTGCTGAGCCGAATGCGAAAGTCACCGGGCAAGGTGGCTAGCTTTTCCATCAAATTTGCTAACCGCACCCAATTCTCTCGCGGCTGATTGCGATTCCAGTCCACGCCGTAGTGGCCCAGGTGAATCCCGGTCAGGACCACTTCGCGGTGACCGGCATCGATCAGTCGTCCCACTTCGTCGACGATCTCCTGCAGCGGACGACTGGTCAGCTTGGGGCGGACCATCGGGATGATGCAATAGCTGCACCGGAGCAGGCAGCCATCCTGGACCTTCACATAGGCACGGTGCCGACCAGAAAAACCATCCAAACCGGTGGGCACGTCGATCACACCAAACCGACTCATCAAGTCGGGCAACTCGCGTTTGTCCGTCACCACCTCGGAAACGCCAGGTAGACTGCCCACTTCGTCGGGCGCGCGCGTCGCATAGCAGCCCATGACGACGATCTTGGCCTCGGGATTCTGGCGGGCCATGCGACGAATCACCTGGCGACTTTTTGCGTCTCCTTCATTGGTCACCGTGCACGTGTTGACCAGGCAGACATCCGCGGACGACTGGTCGTCGCAGTCTTGGTAGCCAATGTTCTGCAAACCCTGACGAACCAGTTCGGTTTCGTACTGGTTGACCTTGCAACCAAGCGTTGCCACACGGAGTTTTGCGGACATGCGAAGAGCGAGCGTTGGATGAGGAGCTGGAAAACCGCGTGAGGCGAATCGGCCGTTGGACTATTCGGCAGGTTCGATGGTGGCCGACATGCTGCCTTTGCATCGGGTGATTTGGTCGTCTTTTCCAAAGGCGTGAATCTGATCGCGTTTCAACTCGGCGTGCTCCAACGTGGTGGTCAGGCAAATGGCTCGGCCGCTACTGTCGACTTCTTTGGCAATCTGAAAGCCCTTTTCGATCGGATGGTGAAACAGAGACTTCATCATCTCAATCACGTACTCGTAACTGTGGTCGGGATCGTCCAACAGGATGACATGGTATCGCGGCTGTTTCTTCCGCTTCCGATTCTTCTGGGCCTTGGGGCGTACGATCGGTTCAGCGACCGCGATGTCAGGTTCTGACACGGTGACACGGGCTCCTTGCATCCACTAAAAACCATTCCCATGCATCGCAACGCCAAGCCGGAAACCAGTCCGATAGTCGCGAGCACGACCAGGGCTATATTGTAGCGCCTTCAAGACAACTGAGGCAGTCCTCATCTATCGTTCTTGACGGGTGATTTTCACTTCCGGATTCCCCCTAACGCGACGGATCACATGGCTTCCGGCGAATCAACCACGACCGATTTGATCGCTGCCCTGGAGCAGTCAAAACAGCGACACGTTGACGAATGGGTTCAGTGGCTGAAGATTCCCAGTGTGAGCAGCGACTCGCGGCACGTGGGTGACGTGCAGGCCGCTTGTGATTGGATTGCGGAGAAACTCAGCACAGCCGGAATGGAGGTGGAGCGGATCACCACGCAGGGCCACCCGATGGTCTTCGCCCAGACACCGCCGGTTCCGGGAGCCCCCACCGTATTGGTCTACGGGCACTACGACGTGCAACCGGCCGAACCGTTGGACCTCTGGGTTAGCCCTCCGTTTGATCCGCAGATGCGAGACGGAAACCTGTATGCTCGTGGAGCGACGGACGATAAAGGGCAATTGCTGACGCACGTTCACAGCGTCTGCGACTGGCTCACTTCGGGTCAGCCGTTGCCGATCCAGATCAAGTTTCTGATCGAAGGGGAAGAAGAAGTCGGCAGCGAAAACTTGGAACGCATGCTGCCGGAGATGAAAGATCGTCTTGCTTGCGACTGCGTGGTGATCAGCGACAGCAGCCAGTACGCTGACGGGCAGCCCGCCATCACGTATGGCCTTCGCGGCATCGCGACCTACGAACTGGCTGTGACGGGCCCCAGCCAAGATCTTCACAGTGGATCGTTTGGCGGAGCGGTGATGAATCCCGCCATCGCACTCTGCAAAATCTTGGGATCGCTGGTCGACGATCAGGGTCGCGTTCAGATTCCTGGCTACTACGACCGGGTGCGGCCGCTGTCGGATGCCGAGCGCCAATCGCTGCGTGATCTCCCCCAGGACGACGACGGGTTCGCCGAGATGGTCGGCGTGGACGCCTTGTTTGGAGAAACCGGCTTCTCGACCGATGAACGACGTTGGGCGCGGCCTACCTTCGACATCAACGGACTGACGTCGGGCCATCAAGGCGAAGGTTCCAAGACGATTATCCCCTCGGTCGCTTCGGCCAAATTGAGTTTTCGACTGGTGCCTGACCAAGATCCCGATGAGGTCACAAAGGGGCTTCGCGAGCACGTCGAAGCCCAGTGTCCGGTCGGCATTCGCTTTGACCTTCAGGCCGACCACGGTGCACCGGGCATGCTGGCAGCCACGGAGAGCCAATACGTGAAGGCCGCCAAGCAAGCGATCGAGGGAGCATTTGGCACGCCGCCGGTGCTGATCCGTGAGGGCGGGTCCATTCCGATCGTTGCCCAATTTCAGAACGTACTCGGGTGCGACTGCTTGTTGCTTGGCTGGGGACTGTCCGACGACAACTGCCACAGTCCCAACGAAAAGTTCCGCGTCGCTGACTTTCATCGCGGCACTCAAGCCTCGGCATTGCTGTGGCATCAGCTTGGCCAGTTGAGCTGAGCGCGTTCGACCACGCTGGCTCCGCCAGCCCGCTCTTCACGTCCCACCCCTTTTGTCATTGAACCAACATGCTGGACCGAAAACTCATCCTTCAACAACCCGAATTGGTTGCCGAAAACTCGCTTCGACGAGGTATTGAGTGCGACGTCAAACAGATTGTGGCGTTGGAATCGAAGCGAATGGAGTTGCTGCAACAAGCCCAGGAGCTGAACCGTCAGGCGAACGAAACCAGCAAACAGATCAAGTCGGCCAAAGACAATGAAGAGCGGCAGGCGATGATCGCACGTGGCCGTGAGCTGCGCGGCCAAAAGGACGCCGCCCAAGCGGAACATGATCGACTGGATGCCGAAATCAACGCCCTACAAACGATCATCCCCAACCTGACGCACCCCGACGTACCGCAAGGCGGTGAGGATGACGCGAAGGAACTGTCGTTGGGGAAAACGCCAATCCCGGACTTCGACTTTCACCCGCTGGATCACCTCCAACTTGCCGAGAAACATGACCTGCTGGATTTTGAAGGCGGGGCTCGAGTCGCCGGTGCAGGCTTTTACTTTCTACGCAATGCTGCGGTGCGGCTCGACTTGGCGCTCCAACAATTCGCGGTGTCATTCCTGTGTGAGCGTGGCTTCACTCCCCTGAGCACACCTGACCTGGCACTGACCAGCGTGTTGCAAGGAACCGGGTTCAACCCGCGTGGTCCGGAGACTCAGATCTACAGTATCGAGAACACGGAACTGAACCTGGTCGCCACGGCCGAAATTACACTCGGTGGGATGCTGGCGGGGCAGACCATCGATGCTGAGTCGCTGCCACTCAAACTCTGTGGGCTGAGCCACTGTTTCCGCACCGAAGCGGGGGCGGCCGGTCGCGCAAGCAAAGGACTCTACCGAGTCCACCAATTCACGAAGGTCGAGATGTTCGCGTTTGCGGCACCCGATCAAAGTGATGCCCTGCACACGGAGATGCGCGAACTGGAGTGTGAGATCTTTGATGCCCTGGAAGTGCCATATCGAGTGATCGATACCGCCACCGGCGATCTGGGCGGACCTGCCTATCGCAAGTTTGACCTGGAAGCGTGGATGCCGGGACGAGGAGACCAGGGCGCCTACGGCGAAGTCACCAGTACAAGCAATTGCACCGACTATCAGGCCAGGCGACTAAACGTTCGCTTCAAGCAGACAGGTCAAAAAGGAACGGAGTTCGTTCACACACTCAACGGCACGGCGATCGCAACCGGTCGCGCGATGATCGCGATTCTGGAAAACCATCAAAAGGCAGACGGCACCATTAACGTCCCCACGATCCTGCGACCATGGTTTGGCAGCGACACCATCGGTTCATGACTATTCCACGATGCCGGCACGAACCGCACGCACAGCTGCGTCGGTACGATCCTTTGCCTCCAACTTGCGGAGGATATTCTGCACGTGCTCTTTGACCGTTTCGACGCTGATTTCGAGCGAACGAGCGATCTCTTTATTGCTCAATCCCAGTGCGATGTGCCTCAGCACCTGGATCTCCCTGGCGGTCAGCGGCAAGTTGTTGGGCACCCGTTTTAGGTCCACCGCGCCGATCATCGATTCGCGAATTCGGTGCAAGAAGCTTTCGCTGCCAGGTTCGTTGCCCTGATGGACCCGGCGAATCGCCCCTCGTATGCGGTCGATTGGGTCCGACTTCAACAGGTACTCGGACGCGCCCAAAGCTGCCGAGCGAGCCACGTAGGTCGGGTTTTCGTAGCTGCTGATCATGACCACCGGCAGCTCGGGGTACTGCTGTCGCATCTGATCGAGCACCTGAATTCCATCGGTGTCGTTCAAGCGAACGTCCAATAGCACCACATCGGGTCGCCGAGTGTCCAAAGTCTGAAACGCCTCTTTGCCTGAACCGACGGAGTCATCCACTTGAACAGAGCCATCATCCAATAGGTGGCCCAGTCCGTCACGGGCGGCGGGGTGGTCGTCAATGATTAGAATTTTGATCGTCATCCAGCGTCATTGCTGTCAAAGGTGTCTTGTTCAAGAAAACGGAAGAGGCGATCGAGCTGCCCGCCTGGCAACACCGATCGCAGTGCCCACCGACATCTGTCCACGCGAACTCAGCCACGGAAACCCGCACAGAAGTTCATGGGATTATGGCAGTAGTGCAACACCCCCCTTACGGCCAAGCGAAATCCGTAACCAGCGGCTGCGGTTGGGCTTACAACGGACTCTAGGAAAGCTGCTCACCTGTACGCGAGTTCATATTTTTGACGCGAGTGCGGACGTGACCTAGATAACTGTGGCAAAGTATTTGGCAGACCCGCTGCCTAGCCGCCCCGAAGCGACTCGCACGGTTCGTTTGCATGCCCGCCTCCGCCTCGCTGCTGTTAGTCGACGACGACTTTCATTTGGCCCAGTCCATGGCCGAGTGGCTCCGCGAACAGGGCTATCAAGTCGCCACTGCGGAGACGCTCGATAGCGCCAATCGACAACTGGTGGACCATACGTTCGACCTGGTGATCACCGATCTTTGCCTTGGAAGTGACGACGGGTTTGAGCTAATCGGGCACGTTCGCACGTCCTATCCCGACACCGCCGTCTTGGTGATCACTGGCTTCGCGACTCCCGACACTGCGGTTCAAGCGGTACGGCAGGGCGCGTTCGACCTTTTGACCAAGCCGTTGATTGACGACGAGCTGACGCTGGCGATCGAGCGAGCCGTTTCGCAAAAACAGATCGCGCAAGAAAACGAACAGCTGCGCCAGCAACTTGATCGACGCTCGGGCATGGAGAATGTGCTGAGCCATGACTACCGCATGCTGAAGATCTTTGACGTCGTCGAAAGTGTTGCCGACGCCAAGGCTTCCGTTCTGATTACGGGTGAAAACGGAACCGGGAAGAGCATGATCGCTCGCGCGATTCACTCACGGAGTGCTCGTCGAAGCGGCCCTTTCATCGAAGTGGCTTGTGGGGCACTCCCCGACAATCTGCTTGAAAGCGAACTGTTTGGACACGTCACCGGCGCGTTCACGGGCGCCACGACCGATAAGATCGGCAAATTCGAATTGGCCGATGGGGGCACCCTGTTCCTGGATGAGATCGGAACGGCCACGCAAGCCATGCAGGTCAAGCTATTGCGAGTGTTGCAAGAGTTTCAGTTCGAACCTCTCGGCGGCGTTGAGACGCGAAACGTCGATACTCGGGTGATTCTGGCGACCAATGAAAACCTGACACAGGCAGTATCCGACGGGACATTTCGGCAAGACCTCTACTACCGCATCAATGTCGTCAACATCGCGCTGCCGGCCCTGCGCGAGCGGGCGGGCGATGTTCCCCTGCTTGTCGATCACTTCCTGCGCGAGTCCGCTGAGGTCTGCGGGCGGGACGTACAGAGTTTTACGCCCGAAGCGATCCGCGTGCTGCAAAACTATGCCTGGCCGGGAAACATCAGGCAATTGGAAAACGTCGTGGAGCGGGCGGTCCTATTGGCGCGAGGCCCGCAACTAGGCATTGAGGATCTACCGCCCGAAGTGTTGGGCAAGTCGGCCGTCGCCATGCCTATCAACGCGATGGCATCGGGACAGGCGTCAAAGACGCCCGACGCAGCCCCGTCGATGGCGTCTCAAGGTTCCGTCGGTCAAACCTTGCGGGAGGCGATGGAGGGACCGGAACGCGAAATCATCCTCGGCGCGCTTCGCCAGCATCATTGGAACCGCGCGGCGACGGCCGAGATGCTGGACATCAATCGGACGACGCTCTACAAGAAAATGAAGCGTCTGGGGCTCGATGACCCCAGGCTGCAGTTCTCCGCCTCGGCAGCGAACTGAATCGCGAGAATCTCTCAGCCTGCGGACTGAGCTAGGCAAGGGCCGAGACCCGCCAAGACCCCTGGCTGTACGAGATCGTCGTCCTACGGGCGAATCTCGTTGCCTTGCTGCACCCCATCCAGTTGGTTGCGATAGATTTCGGGCAGACGCGAACCGAGTCGGCTTCTTGGACTCCGTCGATCGACTGGGAAATCGCTACCCCGCGAAGCGGAACCCAACGGCGTGGTCACCGCATCGTTCATCGTGCGAAGGAACTCCTTCATTTTGGTGTAGGGCAGGATCGTCAATCCGAGCTGGTACGCGTTCTCTTTCAAGTTACCCAACGCTGCCGCACCCGCCACGTCCGCGTCATCCCCGTCGGTCGCGGCGCCAATTTCGGGAGCGTCACCGGTCACCAAGAAGCGAACGCTGCTGTCCAATTCACCGCGATGCACTACGGCACCGGCAGCCTGGATCATGCCTTCGACGGCAGCGTTGTCTTGAATTCCGTCGCCATCAAGATCGATCAAGCCTGCCAAGGCAATCTTCACCGATCGCCCTGGTGACCAGAACGGCGAGTAGATCTTGTCGCCGGAGATGATCGGATCGCGAATCTCGGGTCGCGCGGTCACGCGGGCTTCGGCAATGTGCGCGTCCAAGACGCGAACCACTTCAATCGTTGCCTTGACCTTGGCGTCCTTGATCCGAGTCGCACTATTGTCGACGACCCCGAAACGAACACCACGTCGTAAGTCGTCGGCCGAACCAAGATTCAATGTGACCATGTTCTGACCCGGGGCCACGTAGCTGATCATGCCCTGAGTGGTTTCAAAACCTTCGTTGCGAAGTCGGTCGATCTCCTTGCGCTGCTCCGAAATCGTGATGAGGAATTGAGCCTTATCGCGGTTCAGATCAGCAATCTGGCGGCCGGTGTCATCACGGTACTTTTGAAACTCCTTGCTTAGCTGCACCATCTTGGTCCTAGTTTCCTCCATGTCGGTGTTCATGCGATCGCGGTCCTTCGTGAACTCGGCGCGAGCGGTCTCGAGGTCCTTGTTCGCTTTTCGCAAGTTCTCTTCGGCGGTCTTTTGAGCGGCACGCGCGATGGCGACGTCGCTTTCGGCCTCCTTCGTCTTTTTCTCCAAGTCCTTGTTCGACTTGTCGTAACGATCAGTCGCGGCCCGAATCTGCGTCACCAGGAAGTCACCTAGCTTGGCGTAAGCGCGATCGGTTTGCTCAAAGTCGGCCGGGAAAAACGACATGTCCTGGGTGTACTGAGTCTCCACCGCCTCCACGTTGGGGTCACCGCTGGAACTCTCCGACCACTGCTTGAATTCCGCTTCGGTGACGCCACCCATGATCATCCCGCGCATCATGCCGACCTGAGAGGTCAGGTTCCGCACCTCGTTTTGGGCGTTCCTGAGATCCTCCTTGGCTTTCGATTCCGTGCTCGCACTGGTGTCGGTCGTGTGCCACAGGAAGAAATTCAGCGCAATCGAAAGCACCAAGAAAATCAGCGTGGTAATCAAGCCACCGCGGATGACGGAATCGTCGCGTGCCATAGTGAGTGATCAGCAGAAAAGGATGGAGCGGGCTGCAGCAGAATCAACCTCACGGGTCATCGCTTGCGGCAGAATCAGATCGGGGAGCCAATGCATAGAGTATTTGCTCGCTACCCGGATTCTACCGTTTGCGCCCTGGAAATCCC
>JBCCUO010000047.1:0-10281 GCA_039196805.1 Planctomycetota bacterium
CATTCATCTTCATCAATCAGTCTCACCTAAGAAGGTCATCAAAAACAACAGAGTGAACAGGTACTTACTTGTTTCGTTTTGCCTTGCGAGCTTCCAGCTTGCGTTGCTTCTCCTGGAACCAGTCATGTGCCATCTCAACGCTTTCGTTCCGCTCTGTCGGCGGACCGTCGTAGCAGGACAGCATCAACTCGAAATCTGCCAACGCGCTAAGTGAAAACTCAAGCCCGTGGCAGTGCTTGCAAACCTGACGGACCATCTTCTCGTTGGGTCGTAGGTTGGAACTTTGGTCGTGATGCACGTGGACGTCGTCCCCATCAACGATCCGAGGCATGTGACAAGTCGCGCACGTGACGCCGCTGCCGGCGGGCAAATCCCCGGCCAGCTCATCTCGCCAAAGTTGCGCGTGCGACGAGTCGGAATACGCCATGCTGTGCGAGTCCGCGTGGCATTTCAGGCAGGCGTCCACGGCGGCGAACTGTGTGTCAAAACGATGTCCGGCGTGGCAGGCGTTGCAGTCCAGTTGTCGATGGCTAGCGTCGGTGTGCATCGGCTGCCTCGCCATCGCCGGCGTCATCGGGCTCATGCCCGCAGCCAGACGCATCCCGTGTTTGCCCGTGATGAAGGCGTCCGCCTCTCGCTCATGGCAACTGCGGCATGTCTCCATCGAGACTTGATCGCTCCAGGGCTGATCGGACGGCTCGCTCGAACGCTTCGGCTCAGAGTCAACAGCTACCTGGTGACAGCCGCTGCAGTTGACACCGGCAGCCGCATGACTGGTCTCCTGCCAGTCGGCTAACAGCTGCTTGTCCGACAGCTTGTCTTTGGGTGCGTTTGCGTCGGCTTCTGCTAGGGACACCAGCTGATCGAGGTCGATCGACGACCGTCGTTGCGGCAACAGCGCAGTTTCCAGCAGGTCAGGTTCACCCCAGTGGTCATCCAAGTACTTCTCGTAGAGCGCCGAGTTGTCGTGGTAGTTGTGGCAGCCCGCCGTGGCGCAACTGTCGTACGCCATGCCTTGGTGGCTGGGCCGAGAATCTGCAACCTCCTGGTGGCAATGCCAGCAATAGTCGCTGGGCATCGTCAGCCCCATCGTCAATGTCTGTTCCGGCACATGTTCGCGATGGCAGGCCAAGCAGTCTTGAGCGTTCAGCGTCAACAACAACTCCGCGTTGACCGGATCGTTGAACTTCTTCGCCGGGTGCGTGTCGCGTGCTTCTTTGAGTTGTTGTCCATGACAACGAATGCAGGCGTCTTGCATCACCGCTGAGTCAACACTCGTCGCACCCGAGGCGTCCGTTTGAGTTGCATGGCAAGCGTTGCAATCCATTTCGATCTGGTAGTGACCATGACTGGTTTCTCCAGGAAGCAGCGCCGTTTTCACCGTCGAAGCCGGCGCGAACAACGCGTAACTCAGGTAGCCTGCGATGATCACGTTCAGCGCCGCCCACAGCGACCAAGTTCGAATTCGTCCTCTCATGCTCGCCTTCCGCTCAGTCACTAAACCAATAGAAACTGATCACATGAAAGACGATCAATGCCGGAAGAGGCCACACCGCCCAGAGGTGCCATCGGCTCAGCAGCGGGCGCATTCGGCGAACCCACAACGCAGTGCCGCCTGTGACGCGGTTTTCAATTCCACTGAGCACGCCTGCGATCGCACCCAGAGCGATCGTCAACAAGAAGACAACACCGAGAACAAAGTTCAAGTTCTCGCCGAGTCTTAGTCCGGTATGGATAGCGACGGCGGCCAACACGGCAACCCCCAGAGTGCCGTGGGCCGCTCGCCACCATCCATAGGTTCCGAATTGAAACCACTTGGTTCGCTTTCGAAGCGAAAACACCATTCCAACAACCGTTAGCCCGACGGTCGTGAAGCCGGTGATCTGCCTGGCTAAGTCGCTTCGCCACAGAATGTCGATGCTCCGCCAAGCAGATTGCACGCTATCGGCAAACTTGATCGACGGCGCCAGCATCCAAGCCACCAACAACAAAGCGGACACAACCGAAGCCGCCAGCATGAGCTTGGCGCCGGGAACATCGCGAGCCTCTTGCGGACGTGCCCCTGCTAGTTCGCACACCAGCGATTTGCAACTGCCGCACGCGGTCGAGGCACCGGTCTGTTCGGCAATCATTGCGGGCTCGGTGACTCCCTGTTCGATCACCGCTGACAGCGTTCCCCGAGTGATGTTCAAGCAGGAACAAACAACGCTGTCGGCCGGCCAGGCGTGGATTGGCAGGACGCCACCGGGAGCCCAAGGCTTACCGGTCTTGCGAAATCGAATCCGCTGGTGCGGCCAGAGCCGAGACTGCCTGTCGATGGCCTGTCGAACCTGCGGAAGTTCGTCCCACGTCCCAACGCACGACGCGCCGACGACCCGGCCCTGCTCCAAAATCAGCTTGCGATACGTTGAACCTTCGCTCTGGGTCAGCACGACGCCCGCAGTCGATTGACCGATCGCTTTGCCAAGGACCGCAACCTGGACCCCCAACAACTTTAGCTCGGCGGATTCATCTGCCCCACGAAATCGCGTCGACTCACCAGCCAGTCGCTCAGCCAGCACATCGGCCATGCGATAGCAGGGCGCTACCAATCCATAAACGTGCTGGCGGTAAGAAGCACATTCTCCGATCGCATGGATCCTGGGATCGGAAGTCTCGAGCGTATCAGCAACGGCAATCCCACCGCGCTGACCGAGCTCCAAGCCCGACTGGCGAGCCAGCTGATCGTTCGGCCGCACACCGGCAGCAACGATGACCAAGTCCACCGTCAGAGGCGAAGCGTTCTCGAACTCAACGTTCAGCTGCCCGCCCTGCGACGATTCGATACGGCTGGTTCGGCGGACCAAATGAACGTGAAGACCTAGCGATTCAACGTGGTCCTTCAGCAAGTGTGCCCCGTCGGCGTCCAGTTGCCGGGGCATCAATCCAGGGGCCCTTTCGATGACGTGGGCCTTCAGTCCCAGATCCATCAGAATCTTGGCCGCCTCCAGTCCCAGCAATCCTCCACCAATGACGGCGCCGACCTTGGCTCCGGACTCAGCCACCATCGCCTGAATCTGCTGGAGATCCTGGAATGTTCGGTACACGTAGACGTTCGGCGAGTCGGCGCCTGCGATGGGTGGTACCCAAGCGTACGAGCCGGTCGCCAGGACCAGCCGGTCGTAAGCGTATGAATGACCTTCTTGGTCGATTACCGTCCGCTCGGCACGGTTGATTTGGGTGATCCTTCGCCCAGTGCAAAGTTTGATCCCGTGGTCGCGGTACCAGTCCGCAGTCGCGAGTGTCAAATCTTCGATCGAACGATCCGCGAACAGCTTGGACAGGTTCACGCGGTCGTATGCCGGTCGTGGCTCATCCCCAATGATCGTGACCTGGTAGCGATCAATGGCGGAACTTCGAACCAGCCGATCGCAAAGTCCAAATCCGGCCATACCGCCTCCAACGATCACCAACCTCTCGGTCGAAACCGAAGGTGTGACTGACGGAGCGTTGGCGCGGTCTGACGCAGGGGAAGCGTCGGTGGCAATAGACATAAAACGGTGAATGGGGGTTAGCCGATCTCGTTTGCCGTGCGCCGCCTACGCTTGACTTACTTTCAACAGAATGGAACGTCTCTGACGTGTTCCGAGATCAGTTGGCAACCCCACAAGGCAAGGATGGTGCCAGTCGCTCAGAAAGAGTTTGTCACTCATCGGGCCTGGCCACTAAATGCAGCTCAACGGCAAGAACGTGACCGCTACCAGAGAGTGCTGCTCAAATCTCGCATTTGTTTCGAGAGGACCTAGGCTCACGCAGTTGCTGCGTGATTGGGCAGCATGCTGCATGCTTTGGCGACACGTTGCCTGGGGATGACGACAAGCAGCACTGACGATCGCCCGATTCGACGGAGCCTGAGCAATCCCTACCTCAGATATGCACGACGTACGAGCAGTGTGCCAGCGATCAACGCACCGAACGGGCGCCCGGCACTTCCCGGCACGTTGCATTGGCATTGAAGATGCTGCTCGAGTTCAATCGTAATCGTGTCGATCCGCCCGAATGTCAAACCGGTGATTGCCTTGAAGCCACAACCTGTAAGTTCACCCCAACCCGTCAGTTCAATTGTCAAGCGTTCCAGATTTCGATTGTTGCCGATCCTTGGAATGGCTTGCGTCTTCGGTTGCGGCTCGAAACCCGCACCCGAGAGCAGCAATCTATCTCCAAGCGAAGCGGATCCGGTTGCAGCCCAGCAAGAGACCGAGCCCGAGCCGGTTGAATTGGAGTCGTTGCCGGAGCCGGAGGGAGACTCAGGAGGTTTCTCGATCGGCCAAGTCATGCGGTTGGCTCACGACAATAAGTTGTACCGCAACCTACTTAAGCCCAATCCCGATAAGGCCGTGATCGAACGGATACATCTGTTGTACAAGGGCCTTCCCCAACAAACACCACCCAAGGGCGAATCGGAGTCTTGGCAAATCAAGACAACCGCATTGATCGCTGCGGTGGACTCGATTGCCTCCGGCGAAGCTGACGGAGACAAAGCACTCAAGCGTGCCGTCAACTGCAATTCGTGCCATAGCCGTCACCGAGAGTAGCACGAGCATTCTCCAATTCCAGCAGGAACTCCTTGCGACGCACACCACCGGCATAGCCCGTCAATGAACCGGAGGCGCCGATGACGCGATGGCAGGGCACGATGATAGAAATGGGGTTGCGACCGACCGCTGCCCCCACCGCTCGACCCCCATTCGGTTTTCCGAGCTGCCTGGCGATCGAGCCATAGGTCCGTGTCTGGCCGCATGGAATCTCGAGGAGCAGTTGCCAAACGGATTTCTGGAACTCCGTTCCGCTGAGGGATAGCGGCAGCTCAAACTTTTCTCGCTCACCTTCCAAGTACTCGTCGATTTGCTCGGCGACGTCACCAAAGGGTTCCGTGTCGTGCTTCCACGATTCGTCTTGCTTCGGTGGATAGAGGTGATCGCGAAAGAATAGCCCGGTGAGTCCACGATCGTTTCCTGTCAGCAGCAGCGGCCCGAGCGGCGACGGCGTCCGGCAATAGCAATAGACGGTCAAATCTTCTTTCATGATCGTTGGCGGACGGGTTCCCAGCGAACAGTGACAGCGAACAGCGATCGATCGCGTACGAACTTGCCAGACGGAACCAGCACCACAATCCATTGAAAACGGACCGAGGCCGGAACTTTTCCTGTCACATTCCGCGGGCGGTCTCGCATTGTCAAGGTAGACGACCTTCAACACACTCGCGGAGACTTCCGTCATGTACGCCGAATCCACGCTTGCGGAATGCGTTTCCCCTGATGCTTCACCCGCCATCATGGCCATTCGTCGGATGCTGGGGGTCCATCGTCAGTTGGCTCCCCATGCCGAGCAGCTCGATGTCCAACTGCACGGACCGATGGTCGTGGTCCGAGGTCGGCTGCCCGCCGAGTTGGCCGACCTGGTCTTGCCAGCCATTCGTCAGGCGGGAGTGCTGCACGAACTGCGCTTGCAGATCGAAACAACCGACGACTGACCCGGATCTACTTGGTGGCAAGCACCATGGCGACGGGCATCGTCCAAATCTCCTCGCGGTGTGACTGCTGAACGGTCAGGCCGGCGTCACCGATCAGCGAATCGGGATCGATCGGAGCGCAGTCAACGATGTGGGGAAAGTGCTGGTGCATCCAAACATACGTCCGCTCTAACAGACTCGATCGCTCGCCCTTGCGCGGGGCGGCCATACAGACGACGCCCAGTCTGCCCCCCGGCCGGAGCACACGTGCGACCTCCGATAGAACGCTCGGGATCTGATCCTCCGGAAACAACTCCAGGGTGAAGGTCAAAAAAACGACATCAAACGACTGATCGGCCTCCTGGATCGGAGGCACGGTCCCCACCTCCAGCCGAACGCGGTCTCCAACCCAGGCGTCATTCAACCGCTTCGCCGCAACGTCACGCATGCCGCTTGAGATATCGATTCCAACGACCTTTCCCTCTGGGCCCACCGCCTGGGCCAACTCGAGCAGACAGTGTCCTGTGCCATACCCGATTTCAAGGCAACTTTCCCCACCGCTGAGCTCAAGCATCTTTAGCCCAGTTTGCCGAGACTCCGCCTCGCTGGAATCTGACAGCGCGTCGTAGACGGAGCTGATTCGGTCGTAGAATCGGCGGGCGTGATCGGTTTCTTGCGGCATCGTACTGATTCGACTGAGGAGCGAATGAATGATGAAGCATCGATGAAGGTGACGAAACCGATGCGAATGTTTGTGCGTATCACAACAACTGCTAATCTATGCCCTTCGCCGTCGTGTTTCTCCCCGTAATGGTCAACGGCGCCTAGGCAAAATTTCTCTTAGTTGTTTTGGATGAACGAGCAATCGATTTTGTCCGAAGCGCTTGGCTACCAGTCGGCGGAGGCTCGCACTCGGTACCTCGATGAAGCGTGTGGCAACAACGTTCAATTGCGCGAGCGATTGGAGAGGCTTCTCTCAGTGCATCCCCAGGAAGATGATACGCTGCACGGCGATAGCTTGCTGGATCTCCAATCCTCCCAAGGCAACCTGGAGTTATCGCCTTCTAACGGAATGACAAGCGACGCCGCGGGTAGTTCGACCGCTACCTCCTCCGCGAAAACCGTCAGCCGACGAACTGCAACCCAGCAAATTGATCAAGACAACGACAGAGACCTGTCCGGTTTGAACCTGAATCTGGACGGTTACGAAGTCTTAGAAGTCCTTGGGCGTGGTGGAATGGGGTTGGTCCTGAAGTGCCACGACCCCTCGCTGCACCGTCATGTCGCCATCAAGGTGCTGCCTCCGGAAGTCGCCGCCAATCCAACGTCCGTGCAGCGATTTCTGCGTGAGGCCCGTGCCGTCGCGGCGATCAAACATGAAAACGTCATCGGCATCCACGCGATCAAGGAATCCCCTGGACCTCCGATGATCGTGATGGAGTACGTCGACGGCGGCTCGCTGCGCGACAAGATTGCTCAGGCGCCACTGGACGTCGAGTCGATCTTGAGAGTCGCGGTTCCCTGTGCCGCCGCCCTGCAAGCGGCACACGCGCAGGACTTGATTCACCGAGACATCAAGCCCAGCAACATTCTGCTGGACGGCCCGGACCCTCGCCCCAAGCTGACCGATTTTGGGCTGGCGCGAGCGATCGATGATGTAACGTTGACCAAGACGGGACAGATTGCCGGAACACCGCTGTACATGTCGCCGGAGCAGGGACAAGGACATCGAGTCGACAGTCGCAGCGACCTGTTCAGTTTTGGCAGTGTGATGTACGCGATGTGCACCGGCAAAGCTGCGTTTCAAGCTGACGCCGCCATGGCGGTGATCCATCGCGTCATTCATGACGACCCGACACCGATCGACGTACTGAATCCCGACCTTCCATACTGGTTGGTCGCGATCGTCGAGAAGTTGATGGAAAAGGATCCCGAAGATCGCTTTCAGTCGGCCGGTGAGCTGGTCACCCTGCTGCAGGAACATCTTGACCATCTGCAGAGACCCGAGTCGCACCCCGCTCCGCTACCCCTGAAGCGTGGGAAACGGCCACATCGTATCCGCGAATCAGAAGCGGCCACCAAGCAGCTGCGCGTGACTGCTCGAGAAATGTCGTTGCTGAGTACCGTTTCGATCGGCTGGGGCGTGACCGGACTGCTCCTGTTCGATCCCGGTTTCGGCCTGCTGTTCTACAGTTTGTTCCTATCGGTGATCTGCGGCATGCTTGGTTTGTTTGGTGCGTTGCAGATCGTCACTCGCAAGTCAATCAAAGGGGCGTTGACCGGGTGCGGTGCTTTGATGGTGCCCGTCAACCCGCTCCAGGCCATCGGCTTGTTCTCAATCATTCGCCATGCCCTACACTTGAGACAGGATGAGACCAAACAAGCTTTTCACCCGCAGACGTGGATCGAGTTTGGAAAATTCCCTGCCGCGCTCTTTTTCGCCGTCTGCTCGCTAAGTCTTCTTGGCTATGTCTTGATCGATATGGCGGCACAAAGCCAACCCAAGTTTGATCGAACGATCAAATCGATCGAAGATGGTGGCAAAACGATCATCTTTGTGAACCGCTAACGCTGGGAATCGCTAAACGACTCGATGACGTCATCGTCAAAGTCGGAGTGGAAACCTTCGATGCCGAGGTCCACCAACTCATCCGGTAGCGACTCCAAGAAGTACTGCTCGCCTTCGCTCTGGGTCGCGTTTGACCGGCCTCCGTGCGGAATCGAGAACCCTTGGTACTTTATCGACCGTGTCAGGATCAGTTCGTCCTGCGCTCGTGTACAAGCGACGTACAAGATGCGGCGTTCTTCTTCTTCATCGTCAATGTTTCCCAGGCTGCGAACGTGGGGATACATGTAGGGCTGCAGTTGGATGACATAGCAGACCGGTGCTTCGGTTCCCTTGGCGCTATGCACCGTGATCAACGTCACGACATCCGTATCACCTGCCTTCTCTGCTTCCGACTCCGACACCGGATCCAGAGTATAGGTTTCGATGAAATCGCGAACCGTGTTGTGCTTGCCGGCGACACGACTGAGTAAGTCAAAGTCACGTTTCCGACTATCCCAGCGGTCGTACTTCTTTTCCAGAAGCGGTGTTAGCGCCTTTGCCGCGGCGCGGACAGCCTCCGATGGCTCGCCCCACTTCTTGGCAACTCGACCCAGCGGATCGAGCACTTCCGGTCGGCCCGGCATCGCGTTGCCCAAACCCTCCATCGCTCCCTTGCTGGAGAAGCTTTGTCGCAACCTGTCGACGGCCCGTGTCGCGGTGACATCACCAATTCGTGGCCACAACGTCAGGTAGCGCACCCAGGCAATCTGGTCCTGCGTGTTGTCCAGGCATCGCAGCAACGCAAGCAAGTCCTTCACGTGGGCCGATTGCAGCAAGCTCATGCCACCCACGAAACGATAGGGAATCTCGCGTTCGACCAGTGCCGCTTCCAACGATCGAGCACCATAGGCGGTACGAGAAAGGATCATGTGGTCCTTCCAATCCGCGCCGTCATGTCGACGTTCCAGTAGATCATCCGCCACCCAATCGGCTTCTTCGAACTCCGAGTCGAAGTCGACAAGCCTTGGTTTGATCCCGGGCCCCCGGGCGGAAGTCAACTGTTTGTCGTATTCCAATGTCGATCGTGAGAGCAACCAATTGGCCAGATCCAGGATCTCAGTCGTCGAACGATAGTTCTGCTCCAGCTTCAGCGTCGTGGCACCCGGAACACGTTCGCTGAACGAATGCACGTTGCGAAAGTCCGCACCGCGAAACGCGTAGATGCTCTGCGCATCGTCGCCAACACAATAGAGATTCGCTTCGTCTCGAATGCCGTCCAGGATCAGCCATTGCAGTGGATTGGTGTCCTGCATCTCGTCGACCAACACGTGCTGAAACAATGACCCAATCGTCTCCCTCGTTTTCGCGTCCCGGTGAAGCTGTCTGGCAACCACGAACAAGATGTCGTCGTAATCCAGGTAGCGGCAGGTCTTCTTGCGCTCGGCGTACCCCTTGAACGCCTTGAGGATCAGTTCGATCACATCAGGATCGTGCTGCTCGTACTTCTCCAGGTAGTCGCGTGCCGACTGGTTCGTGTTGCGAGCGAACGAGTGCAAGCTGACCAATTCGTTGGACTTCGGCATCCCAACAGCGGCCCGGCCCAATTCGGCCCTGGCCATCTTCATCAGTTGCTGTTGATCATCACGATCAATCACCGCATGGTCGGCATGCTCGAACAGCTTGGGCCAGCGCCGCAGGGCCCAGAGGCAGAAGTGATGGAACGTCCCCGCAGTGATCCTTTTGCTGCCAGCGCCCGCCAGGTGATGAAGCCGATGCTGCATCTCCGACGCAGCACGGCGCGTGAACGTGAGCAACAAGATTCGCTTGGAATCGATCCCCGTTTCCAGCAAATGAGCCACCCGCGCGACAACGGTGCTGGTTTTCCCGGTTCCCGCCCCGGCCAGAACAAGAGCGTGCCCTCCAGCGTGCTCGACTGCCGCCCGTTGTTGCGCATTCAGCTCCATGACTCTCCACTCAGCTAGCTCGCCGAATCCCCATCCAATTCGGTAGCCTAACGCGCCCCCCTGTCACCGGTCAGGTCGTACCGTTTGCATTCACCCTCGTTTCCAAGAGGGTCGTGCGTCAGCGGTATCGACACAGCTTGCGTCGGCTTCCGTCTCCCCCGTCTCTGCAGGGGCGTTTCGACTGGGCTCGCCCCAGTCGGACGGCAAGTGGATGCTACCACTGGGGACCAGCCCACGCATCGAAGCGCACAATTTTTAGCGTTTTCACATTGACTCCG
>JBCCUO010000048.1:0-10216 GCA_039196805.1 Planctomycetota bacterium
CAGGGCATTGTTTACGCGGGCATCTCTGGCTATGGCGCAGAGGGGGAATGGGCCCATCTTCCCGGGCAGGATCTCCTCGCCCAGGCCCGTTCGGGCATCATGTGGTTGACTGGCAACCAGGATCACGCACCAACGCCGACCGGCCTGGCGATGGCGGATATCTACGCCGGCATGACCGTTGTCCAGGGGGTTCTAGCCGCATTGTTGGGCCGGGCGTCCACTGGCCGAGGGCGGCAGATCGAAACCAGCCTGCTGGAAGGGTTGGTCGACGTCCAATTCGAGCAACTAACGGATTACCTAAACACCGGCCGTCAGATGGCGCGACGCAGTGAGATTGGCAATGCCAACGCATATGCCCCCGCGCCCTATGGCGTTTTTGCCACCAAGGACGGATATCTGGTGATTGCCATGACGGCGCTGGATCGATTGGCCGATCTGCTGGAAACGACGGTGATCCAGGGACTGGCTTCGGACCCGCGCGGCCCGACAAGAAATCGAGATGCGATCATGCGGATCTTGGCCGAGCGCATTGCAAAGGAAGCGACGGCGCATTGGCTCGCCATTCTTGAGCCGGCGGGCGTCTGGTGTGCCGAAGTGTTGGATTGGCCAGCTCTACTGGACAGCACCCAAGGCGAGGTCTTGGACATGCTGCAGTCCGTTAAGGCGGCTGATGGCGCCGTGATCGAGACGACGCGCCTGCCCATGCGCATCGATGGACAGCGACCAACTTGCGAGCTTGCGGGTCCGTCGCTCGATGCGCATGGCCATTCGATAAGAGCAGAACTGGGCCTGGAGTCGAAGGCCGCCGAATAGGGCGAGCCACCGTCGACCTGCCGATCACGGTTCAACGTGGGTTGCCTTTGCGGCCCAAAAAGCAAGAGGTGCTGCCGACATGTTGCGAATAGTTGCGTGGGATGACCCACGATGCGTCGAACCGCTTATTGTCGCGGGGGACTGGTGGCGTGCCCAAAAGGGTGAGACCATCGAAATAACACGCCGCCCTCTCACCGCGTTCAACGATCAGCCGCTGATCGAACTGTCAGAACAGTGCGATGTCATGATTATCGACTATCCACACATTCCGCAGGCCGTCGCCGAGGGGGCGATCACGCCGATCTGCGACCTACTTGACCCGAGGGGGCTTGCGCCATTTGTCGAAGGTGCCATTGGCGCCGCGCAGGTGTCATTCGTCGTGGACGGCCACAGCATGGCTCTCGCGTCCGACGCCGCCTGTCAGATCGCCGCTTATCGGCCGGAAGTCCTAAGCGCGCTTGGCTTTAGAGTTCCAAAGACATGGCAAGATGTGATCGATTTGGCATCTGCACATCCCGGTTCAGTGGCTTTGCCGCTTTACCATACCGATGCCATCTCTTGCATTCTCAGTCTGACAGCAGGGGAAGACGCCGGGCCGGATGGCGGCATGCGTCTGTTTCCAAGGCCAGATGCGGCACTCTCGGCAATCAAGCGGCTGGCCGAGATCGTTGCCTTGGTGGATCCGGTTTGCTGGTCGACGACACCGCCGTTGCTTTATGCCGAGGCCAACAAGGCGCAGTGTATTGCGTATGTTCCGCTCACCTTCGGGTATACCCGTCTGACGCGGGATGAGGAGGGCGGCGGTTGGCGGTTTGCGCCGCCACCTGAGGGCTGCGGCAGCTTACTCGGCGGTGCCGGTATGGCGGTTTCATCCAAATCGCCGGAACCGTTGAGGGCCGCCGCTTTTGCTGCTTGGTATTGCAGCGACGACGGCCAGATTCTCGCGGCCAAGAATGGTGGACAGCCTGCAAGCAACGCTGCTTGGAGAGACGTAAACTCCGACTCGGCGGTCGGTCACTTCTTCAGCGACACGATTACGACACAAGAGACCGCCTATGTTCGCCCCCGCGCGATTTGGTGGCCCGACTTTCAGACCGAGGCCGGCAAGCTGCTGGTCCGTATGCTGCGCGGCGGTGACGCTGCCGTCGCGATATTCACGGCCCTGGAGGCGTTGTACGCGGAAAAACGGCCAAGTTCCTAGCCAGCCGCGCGTACTGTTATGCCGCCGAAGGAGGCGGGCGCTCCATAATGAAATCGGCGCACCGGTCACCGAGCATCATTGCCGGTGCGTTGGTGTTGCCTGCAACGATCTCTGGCGCCGCCGACATATCGCAAACGCGCAAGCCCGCGATCCCGCGGACCCTCATGTTCGAATCCAACACTGCCTGCGGGTCACCGTCCGCGCCCATCTTTGCAGTACCGACGGGGTGATAGTTGGTCTTGACCACCTTCTTGCAGTGAGCAGCCAAGGCCTCGTCGGAAAAATCGTCCGGATTGGGAGCTATGATGTGCTCGATATGATCTGCCATGGGCTTTGTTTCGAGCGTGCGCCTGAAAAACCGCAACCCGGAGATAAGCGTGTCCATGTCCCTTTGATCGCTCAGCATGTTCGGTGAAACAAGCGGCATGTCGTCAGGATCGGCCGAGGCGAGTTTGACCTCGCCACGCGACTGAGGCTTTAGGACAACGATTTGAATTGAGACACCGTGCCCGTCGCCGACGCGCTTTAGGGTCTCGGGGTCTAGGTAGAGAACAGGTATACAATAGGCCTCGAGATTGGGCGGTGCCTCACGGTCGGCCGGATTCACAAAGGCGGCCGCTTCCAACCCCGTGGTGGTGATGGGGCCCGTCCCAAACAGTTTGAACTGCAACCCGTTGCGGATCATGTTCCAGCCGACATCCTGGCGATAGTAGCCGTACGGACCGTTGGCGCGTGCCACGATCGAGACGTCTGGATGATCTTTAAGGTTCTGTCCGACCCCGGCATGGTCCGCGACGACGTCGATGCCGAAAGATGTCAGATGGTCGCCCGGACCAATGCCAGAGAGCATCAAGATTTTTGGCGTAACCAAGGCTCCGGCAGCCAAGATGACTTCGCCGTCTACCCGGGCTTCGTTTAGCCCCGACCCATCCTTGTAGACGACGCCAACCGCGCGCCCGTTTTCGATTATGATCCTTTGCACCGCAGCCTGAAGCCGAACCGACAGGTTGGGATTGTTTTTCAGTGGCGCGATGAATGCGTATGCGGCCGAAATTCGTTGGCCCCGCTTGTATGTGAACTGGAAAAAGCCGGCGCCGCGCTGGGTCGGGCCGTTGAAGTCCGGATTATAGGGTTCGCCCTGCGCTTGCAGGGATTGCACATACCAGCGCGCCATATCGTCGATATGGCCCGGATCGGAGACGATCAGCTCGCCTTCGGTGCCATGATACTCGTTATTGAAGCGGCTGTTGGCCTCCATGCGCTTGAAGTGCGGCAGTACATCCGCCCAGCCCCAACTAGCGGCATCGTTGTTGCCTCGTAGGATTTCCTGCCATTCGTCATAGTCGCTCGGCCGCCCGCGCACATATGCCTGGCCATTGACCGACGATCCGCCACCGAGAACATTGCCCTGGGGAATCTCTTGCACCCGGCCGTCCAGATGGGCCTGTGGAGTTGTTTGGTGGGTCTTGAAGAATTTCGACCCATTCTTCAGAAGCTTGAAAACGCCTGGGGGCATGTCCAGCAAAGGGTGCCGGTGCGAGTGGCCTGCCTCTAGCAAAAGGACGCGCGCGCCACTGTCGCGAACCAATCGCGAGGCGGCGACACACCCGGATGAGCCACCGCCGATGACAATATGGTCAAAAGTCTCTGTCATGTTTCCTCCGTCTGCGTTGGGATCGCAGTTCTTGGTTCGTCACCGGCTCTTTGTGGCTTAGCCGTCCGGGGCTTCTTGGTCGTCGAAGTCAAAAGTCACGCTGACGAATTCCCACGCCGCCTTGAGGTGCGCTAAGAGCGCTTCTTCAGCCGCGTCCGGATCGCGTTCGAGAATCGAATCGTAGATCGCCTTGTGGGCCAAATAGTTGCGCCGGTTGCGTTCTGGCGAACGCAGCATGCGCGCCCAATGGGGCGCGAGCCATGAAACAAGTCCCTCATGGATCGCGGGAAACACAGGGTTTCCGGGAATGGCGTACAATACGCCGTGGAAGGCAACATCCGTGGCGTAAAAGCCGTTGGAGTCGCCCATAGCATCTTCGTTGGCCTGCAGCGCCGATTTCAGGGCCTGAATGTCGCTCTTGTTTGCCTTGGTCGCTGCGTCGCGTACCAACCCGCGCTCAATGAAAACCCGGACGTCGTAGAGATTTCTGACTCCGTTTGTATCGCCCAGCAGGTGCCGGACGATGGAATCGGTTGAGCTCATCAAGGTCTCGAAGCCAAGTTTCCTTACCACCGGACGAAACCGCGGTTTGCAGATCACCAGCCCGCGGTTGGAAAGCGCGGTAATGGCCTCGCGCACGACCGTGCGGCTGGCGCCGAACTCCTCCATCAATGCCCGTTCCGACGGGAGGGGTTCCTGATCGCGAAGCGAGCCGTCAGCGATCCGCCGCTCGATTTCCGAGACGATGGAATCGGCCGCCCGATTCTCGCGGATATCTATTTGAAGGTCCTCCATGGCGCGCCCCGCTAGGCCTGATCAATCATCCATTTGGACATACCACGGATGGTCGATTGTCTGTCAAAAGGCAAGGGCAAAATCATGAATCGAAGTCTTTTTAGTCATACGAAAATGCTGTGTTTGCAGGATAATTACGTGCCATACGCCATGAATTGAACGCAAAGTCTTTTCTCGAAGCAACTTACGATCGAGTCAACAACGCCCGCCGAGTTGTGGTCGACCAAAATGGCAGCCAATCGAATGGCCCCATCACACGATCGGGATCGATCCTCGATGCGGCCTCGTGTCGTGGATAACATCAGCCAGAGCGTGAACCATGGGGTCGTCATCCGGTCCGCATAGGCCCCAGTGTTGGTGGCGTCTCCAACCCTCCGCGAACTCAAACTTGCCGCTCATCTTTCCCATTTGCGTGCTGATCTCTCGTGCCGTCGCCAAGTAGCTATCCAAGCCCTGGCTCTCGTCCAGCCATTGCTTTTGGCTTTCGTGACAGGCTAGTGCCTGGATCTTTGCCTCAAGAACATCCGCTTCGTCGACAAAGAAATGCGGCCGTACGATCTCGCCGACGCCGTTGGTACCCCCTACTGGCTGCGCGTGATAAACCGTCACCGGGTCCATGTAGACCGGCTGCGGCGGGATCGACTCAAGATTTGGCATCCCGTGACAGAACGCGGCCATTGTTGCCAGCTTGCACGCGACTTCATGATCTTCCATGTAGTCCTGCGGAGAATGAGTCAGCACGATCGTGGCCCGACACTGCCGAATGACTGCGGCAACCTTCTTGAGATTCTCCGTCGTGTAGACCGCCTCCATGTCAGGGAAGATCGGATCATAGTGCTGCGCGCCCAACACTCGGCAAGCGTTCTTGGCTTCCCGCAACCGTGTCGCCGCACAAGTCGCCTGGTCCATCGTGGTCGATCCGCGCGACCCATCACACAGATTCATGTAGTGCAGATCCCAGCCCCGTTTGCTCAACTGCAGCATGGCACCGGCAAAGTAGAACTCGATGTCGTCAGGGTGTGCGCAGATCGCAAGCACAGCGGGCATGGGCAATGTCTCCGGAAACCACAGCAATTTCAATCGGCCACAGTCTACCGATGATCGCACAACCTTGAGTAACCCGGCGTGCAATTTCGCACATTGATGTGCACGTTTTGCTGGCCTACTTTGACGTGGTGACGACGCGGCAATCGCGGCGCCCGGCAACCACTCAGGAGAACAACCCAGTGTTTCGCTATCTCGTGTTGATCAACTTCACCGACCAGGGGGCCAGAAACGTCGACAAGTCAGTCGCTCGTGCCAGTTCATTCAGCCAGTCCGTTGAGGCAGCCGGCAGAACACTGATCGCCCAGTACTGGGCGATTGGAGAAGTAGACGGATGCGTCGTGTTCGAAGCGCCTGATGAAACGACCGCCAGCAAGCTGCTCGTCCAGCTGGCCAAAGACGGGAACGTTCGAACACGGACGTCACGGATCTTGAACAACGAAGAATTCCAGAAGGTGCTGATCTAGGATCAAGTTGATGGGCCGTGTCAGTTGCCTTTGCATTGCGCGACCTTATGCATTCGCGGCAATCGCGCTCGTACTCAGCGAAGCGGTACTCGTACTCGGCGAAGCAGTACTCCTACTCAGCGAAGCGGTACTCGTACTCGCTCATTGGATAGGAGCGGACAGCCTACGACACGCAAGTCCAACGTAGCGGACGGGAGACTCCCGGTGCGGCGACGCAGATTCGAGTACGAGTACCAACCTGCGACCTGAGTACGCTTACCGGCCTGCGGCCTGAGTACGAGTACGAAGGAGGATATGTCAGCGCTCTGGCGAGTCCCGCTACGCCAAATAGGGTTTGAGGGTGCTTACGGAACAAAACGCAACGCTGCCGCCATGGCTGATTTGACGGGCATCTGGTCACTCTTGACACTATGGACATGACCGCCGTTGACGAGTGTTTCCACCGCAGCCAGTTCCATCAAGTCGTGGCTTGTATCCGCCGGATCGCCCACGGGGGCTCGCCGCAACTCTTTCAAGATCCCTCGATCAGCCATGAACATGCCATAAAGCTCTTCGTCCTGATCAATAAAGAGCGTGTCGACTTCGCCGCCACAGGCCGCGACCAGAATCCGTTCCGGATCGGTCGTGGTGGGGACATCGTGTTCTCGGATTCTTTCGGCCTGAGCGTTGCGACGTCGTTCCCACTCACCCCTGACGATGTCCTTCACTCGATCGTGTAGTTGTTCCTTTGACAGCCGGTCGACGTTGCCATCAACGGCGCTGCGGACCAACGAGCTGTCTTTTGAAATCGACCGAAACAGCGACGTCACTCGGTGTTCACCAGCCAAAATCAAAGGACTGTCCGGCTGCTGGGCTCGATGCGAACCGATGACTTGATCGATCTGGCGGAAGTATCGATCCAGTCCCGCGGCCTCCGTGTCGGCAGTCCCTCCCTGCCCATGAAAAACGGCGCCTTGTTTCCCGGTGACATGAGCATGCGCGGAGTGAACTTGAGACCCACGGTCCGCCGTCAACGTCTCCTGCCACTGACGAAAACTTGGCGGCAATCCGCCGATGTCAGCTCCAGTCAATCCCTCTGGTGTCCCAGCGTACAACGCGACTCGATTCTCGCTAAGAGTCAAGACTTCGTACCGATCCAGACGCTCAAGGCTGGCAAGCATCGGTCGAATCAGGAATCTGCGGGCGATGAACAACTGCTCCCTAACCGACGACTCGACCCGGAAGCACTTCACGCCGTGTTCGTCCAGGTAGATCGCCAGGCCATGCGATCGAGGCTTCGAGACGTCCGCGGAACTAGAAAGCACCGTCAGGGGTTGGAGCATGGTGGTGGCGTCGCTCTCCTTCATCCAATAGCTGACGAGAGCGGCATGGGCTTGCCGGGCCAAATTGGTGATTCGCGTGCTGTCCTGCGCCGAGTCGTGAACGCGCGACGGCGGAGCCAGATACAACGTGACATGAGGTCCACCGTGCTGGTCGATCAGTTGAAACAACGCTGATCGCGTGATGCGGTTGAATGCCATCTCATTGCTCTCGTTCCAGGAATTCGTGCGTGTCACCCGGGTGACAGCAAACTCGTCTTCCCTGGAGGGCAAGCCACGTACCAGTCATAAGACTCGAGGCTGACTTTACGGCAACTTCTTGTGGCTCGAGTCTGATCGCCGACACGACGGCGTGCATCGTGTGCCTCTAAGCGTCCAAACGCCTCGCACGACGAGTCATGCCCGTCGGAGCGACTGGTAGAGCATCCCCAAACTGGTCATCGTCATCCATTGCCGCGGCCACGGCTTCGCCACTCTGACCGTCCGACGCCGCGGAGGGCTCCTTCGTCGCCTTCATTGACGGTGACGCCCAAAACGATGTCAAACGACACCGCCAGTTCACCCAGCTTTGAGTCCTCAAGCGGTTTGAACTCTCGCAAGACGGTCTGCCTGGCCTTCGGATCGATCCGCTGAAGAATGCCGTCTCGTGCGTTCCCCGGATGCCCCTTCACGTACAACTGAGTTGTCAAGACTCGTTTCCCGCTGCGGCTGATGGCAACGTGGATGTGGGGCGTTCGGCCGGGGTAGGGAACAGGCTTGATCGTGCGGAAGTAGTACTGTCCACGCGAATCGGTCAAGAAACGCCCGTAGCCCTGAAAGTTCTTGTCCTGGTTGGCCCGGTTCGTCTTGTCAGCCGTGTGCAGATAGACCGCGCTGTTGTCTACTTGCCAGATTTCGACGAACGCATTGCGCACCGGATTGCCGGTGACATCCAAGACACGACCCGTCAAATGCGTGATCTCGCCCACACTCGGGTTGATCGAATCATTGATGATCAGCAGGTCGTTGTCCGTGTCGAGCGGAAGTTTATTCGGATAGAAGGGCCCTTCGGTCTGACTTGGCGTCTCAATCAGCTCGGCGAAGAGTCCCGGCGTGTAGAGACTTGTAGCCCCCACAGCCATCGTGCCACGAAGAATCTCTCGGCGTCCGAAGGACATTGGTTTCTCACGCATCGAATAGACCTTGAATTGAGTGAACGCGCACGGTCGGCTAGGTCGCCAAGTGATTGAACCAAGCATCCCATTGTAAGTTCTGTGAGTCGCCCAATTGGCGAACACTCGTCGACGATTCGATCAAATCTGGCTCGTAATGGCATTTGGTCAGCTCCCGCCCAGATATCTCGTCCACTGAGCCCCGACTCTCGTGAAGAAGTCAGAGCCTCAACGGGCTTCATGAGTTCCGCGATCAATGCCCATTCACCGATCATTGACACCAAGGCTCTTGATGCGGGAGGCAAGCGTGGTGGGCTTCATGCCGAGCAATTCTGCGGCTCCATCTTCGCCGGAAACTTTGCCACGAGTTTGCTTTAACGCTCGGCGTATGTTGTCGGCCTCAAACATCTTCAACTCTTCCGCCGTCAACACTCGCTCCTCGTTAGGCGTTCCTTCACGTGTGTCGATCGGGACGTCGTTTGAGTCTGGCGTGGCTTGCGCTGTGGCAACATCGAAGCGCAGCTTGCCTGATCTGGAAGTAATGACGGCCCGCTCCAAGACATGTTGGAGCTCTCGCACGTTGCCGGGCCAGTTGTATCGCTGTAGCTCTTGGGCATTGGCTTTTGAGAGTCGCGGCTTCTCGCGACCGATGTTGCGGGCCAACTGCGCAAGCATGTGATCGGCGAGCAAGGGGATGTCCTCTTTCCGCTGAGCCAGCGGAGGCAGCTCGATCGGAAAGACGCTCAATCGATAGTAGAGATCGGCCCGAAATCGCTTGGCCTCGCTCTCTGACTTTAAGTCTCGATTCGTTGCCGCGATGATCCGGACGTCCACCTGCCGCGTCGTCTCTTCACCGACACGTTCAAATTCGCCTTCTTGTAACACTCGCAGCAACTTACTCTGAAGATCCAACGGAATCTCGCCAATCTCGTCAAGGAAGAGAGTACCACCATCGGCCAAGTCGAATCGTCCGACTCGGTCGCGAACTGCCCCGGTGAAGCTTCCTTGTGTGTGCCCAAAGAACTCACTGTCGTAAAGCTCACGTGGAATCGCAGCGCAGTTCACCTTGATCAATGGTCGGTCGCTTCGCTCGGAACAGCGATGGATCTCGCGAGCTACCAGTTCTTTGCCCGTACCGCTTTCACCAGTAATCAGCACGGTGGAGTTTGTTGGAGCAACCAATTCGATCTGCTCCGTCACTTTCTTGAGTGCTGCGCTCTTGCCAACCAGATCACCGAATGCGCTACGTGCATGCACCTCTTCCTGCAAATAATCGTTCTCAAGTTCCAGTCGTCTTCGAAGGCACTCAATCTCCTCCCATGCAGAGGCATTCGCGATCGACGCAGCCGCGTGATTGGCAATCGTGCGCAGCCAGTCAAGGTCCTCGTCGCAGATGGTGGTTCGACTGAAGACGGCGAGCACGCCTAGTACCTCTCCGCGATATTCCAGTGGCTGCCCTCCAAAACCTCGAATGCCTTCGGCGTTCGCCCAAGCGGGATTCACCAGCCATTCGGGATGGCCTTCGATGTTGCTGACCTCCAGCGCTTCCCCCGTGGACGCGATTCGACCAACTTTGCGGACGCCAATCGGAAACCGTCGGAAGTGACCGTCCAGTCGCGATAGATCGGCCTCCGTATCGACCAGCGACGTCCCGGCACTCGCCACCAGATGAAGACACTTCGTCCGATCAGGGCACTCGCTCCGCATTGGACAGCTTTCGCAGCCTGAACCGGGTCGGATCAGCCAGATGCGTGCGAGTGCTACCGATGGAG
>JBCCUO010000049.1:0-10175 GCA_039196805.1 Planctomycetota bacterium
CCGAATGGCTTTGTCTTCAACCAGTTGTTGATCGCCGGGCTGCAAACTGCCGTGACGCGCCGAAACGTTGACCTGCATGCTGACTTACTCCGTCCCTTCGCAAATACATTTCCAATGTCCCGCCTTGGTCTGGGAATTCGCTTGGCAAATGAGCGTCGCGAACTCCCTTCGAACTCACTCGCCCAGTCGGCGAGTGATGCGGGGCCAGTCAGACAGCATAGGCAACTTTGGCCGCGACGAATAGCGATCCTTTTGCGGCGACGGCGGGAAGACCGGCTAGTCCGTGGGAATCCACAGCTGGTTTACAGACCCGGGCTGAGTGGCTTCGGACCCGCGATTTGCGATGCGACGTGCCTTGATTCGCAGATACGGCGCAATCAGCCGTGCGCGGTGGGCGAAGCTTCCGATCGCAGCGTCCGATTTCGCATGCATGGGCTCTAGCAGATCCTCGACCACCATTCCGGACCGGCATATCCCCCCTACGATTTCTTCCCAGCGATGGACGTATTCCACGGCTCCCCGTTCGCGCAGCCGTCGGCTGACCTCATCCTGGATCGGTGTGGGCGGGACCGGATTTGACCCGTAGTAGGGTTCCGAGATCAGGTAGCCGGCGTCGGGATGGTCTCGCGTTGACGCCTGCAAGCTGGTTGGACTCTTGTGCTGGCTGATGTACAGCCCACCGACCCTCAGGACACGTGAAACCTCGCGGAAAACGGGCTGAATCTCAGCCAGATAGCAGGTGCTGACCGGATGGATGACCAGGTCAAATTCGCCCGTTTGGAACATCGACAGGTCGTCCATCGATGTCTCGAACAGCCGCACCGAGTGCCCCCGCTGGGCGGCAGTGGCCCGGTCCAGCTCCAGCATTCGGCCGCTGAGATCGACCACCGTGACGTCGGCACCCGCCGCCGCGTAGAGCGAACTTTGGCGGCCTCCTCCGGCAGCGAGGCAAAGCGTCTTCTTTCCGGCAATCGAGGTGCCCAGCCAGCCGGCTGGATCGACGGTTTTTAGCGGGTTTTCAAGCTGTTCTTCGGTCGCGGGACGGCACAGCGGCTGGTTCTGGTCGGCCATTCGGTCATAGGTCTGCCGGTAGGCCCGTAGAGTCTGATCGCGGTCCACTAAAGCGGCTCCGGACAAGCAATCAGAGGGGATTCCAACCGTTTTTTCGCCATTTCGATGAGTACCTGGGGCGATTTACCGATCGACGGGGAACTTTTGGCGTCAGCCCCGCATCGGACCTTCGCAGCCGTACACCAGTGCGGTGTCAACACGGCTATCATGCGACAATCCGAAACCGGACAGCGAATGATTCGCGTCAGGATCCTAACCAAGAGAGTCGAGAGGCGGACCCCATTGGGTCCGCTTTTCGTGCGATGAGATGTCTAATTCGAAAGAGACCATTGATCAGCTGCTGAGCGAATACCTGGACGGTGTTCTGGATGCAGCCGATTCTGCGCGGGTCGAGGGATTGATCCGTGATGATGCTGAAGTCGCTGCTGACTATCAGTCCCTGCTGCAAACTCGCTCGAGTCTGCGAAGTCTGGCGGCGCAGAGTCGCCCCACGCTGCCCGCCGGCTTCGCGGACCGTGTGATCGAAGCGGCCATCGACCGGGCACGCAGCGAAGGCCTGTCCGATGACCACCACGTGGTCCAGCTTGCCGAGCAGCCTGCCGCACCCGCCCCGACCGTGTGGTCCACCGGGACTCGATGGGCAACCATTGCCGTCGGCCTGGCGGCCACGATCCTGATTGCCGTTTTTGCATCGGCACCCTCGACGACCGATCCAGTGGACGACTCTCAGTTGGCCCAATCGCCATCGAAGGTCAGCGATGAGGGCACCACCGACGATGCCGCTCCCACGATCGACCGACAGCAGTTGGCCGATAACGGTTCCGCGGATTCGGCCCGTCCCGACTCGACGCTGGGGGGGACCGACGATCTGAGTGGATCCGAAGATTCGATGACCAGTCCTGCGGGAACCACGAATCCGGTCAGCTCGGCGATCGCCTCGGCTGTGCCAGGACCCTCGACCGTTGCATCGACGGTCACCGCCACCACGAACGCGGAGCGTGATTCCAATGACGCGGCAAAGATCGCGAAGGCAGATCCAGCCAAGCTGGCGCGACTTCGGACCGTCATGGTGCTGGACGTCGTCCGGACTCAGAGAGGGCGGGAAGATCAAGTCGTCCGCACCGCAATCATCAGCGCCGGGATGCAGCCGCTCCGCCAGCAAGACATGACCGAACAGATCGTCAAGGCGGTCACCAAGTCTGCCGGGGAGGCCGAACCGGCCACGAGCGACTCAGACGACGAGGTCGAAGTCCTGTATCTGCAAGCACCCGCACGATCGCTTGACCTGTTTTATCTAACGCTGATGCGCGATCGTCAGAGCGTCGAATCGGTGGCGATGTCGATGGCAACCGATGCTCCGGTGCTTCAGGTTGCGTCAACGCTGGCCAGTATTGACCCAACCAAGGTTCGTCACGAGTCGTCCGTGGAATTGAGCGTCGCGGAGCCTGGATTCTTGGAAGCCTTCCACGACCAGCTCGGTCGCGGTGCTTTTCTGCCGATGCAAGCTCCACGGATCCGACCTGACAGCGAGCCCGCTGTGGCCAGCCCACAGCAGGATGTGATTGCTCGAGTGCTGGTCCGGGTACGCTAGCTTAGCGACGGCCGGTCAATCAGCGTCGCCGTTCGCTCGGCGAACGAAGCGGAAGAACGCGGTGCTGTCGGAGCGATTGATCTCTCATTAGATCGTGCCCGTACTCACGGCGCAGCCCGGTACTCGTACTTCTGCTCGAATCGACGCTGCCATGACGGAACTCCTCTTCGACCACGATCGCCTTGACGTTACCGCCTGGCCATCGAGTACGAGTACCGCGGGGCTGAGTACAAGTACGATGGCAGAATCAAGCACGGACGATGTCGGCGATCAGCGCTTCGTTGCCGTAAAGAACCGACGATCGGCAAGTGTCTCCTGGCACTCGCCAATTTGGTAGCCACGCGGAACCAGCAAGTCAGCGATTTCCTTTCGCGAATAACACCTGCCCTGGGTGATGTTCATCAGCAGGCACGAGTACTCCGCCGCGGGCAACGGTCCCGCCAGGTCGTCGTCCAGCAACGCTTGGTGGACGACCAGCAGCCCGCCGGCCGGAAGCGTCTCGTCGGCCCGCTGAAGCAGCTGATCGATTTGGGGAAGGTCCCAGTCGTGCAGCAGGTTGGACATCAGGACGACGTCCACCTCCTGAGGCCAGTCGCAGTCAAACATATCTCCGCTGGCCACCGAGATTCGCGACTGCAAGCCGTGCCGGACGACTTCCTTTTCCACCAGTTGGTCCACCGGAGCCTGTTCCAGCACGGTCGCGTGCAGGTGGTCATGCGTCGCGACCAGCGTGGCAGAGTAGATTCCCGAGCCGCCGCCGACGTCCAATACATGCTTTCGCTGTTTCAGCTCAGGGCCCAGCTTCTTCGCCAGAGCCTGTCCGAACGAAAGCCCTCGACAGTTCATCATCGCCGTGAATCGACTGGCAAACTCCGGATCCCGCATCGATTCGTGCCAATCGTTGCCGTCCGATTGGGCTTGCCAGTTGCCCGGACGGCCGGTCTTCAGGACCTTCAGATGGTCCTGCAAGATCGATGAACTCTCCAGTGATTGGTAGTACGGCTTGAGCGACCAGGGCGAACCATCCACCAGATGTTCGCGGCCTAACTGGGTCAAGCGATGCCGCTGTAGCGACGCGTCCGACTCCATCAGCCCCATGCTTCGGCAAAGCGTCAGCAACACCTCGGTGGGTCGCCGATGCACGTCGAATTGTCGTAGGATCTCCGCCGTTTCGACCTCAGACCGGCCGTCAAGCCAAGTGAACAGGTTGAACCGCAGGATGGCGACCCCCAACAGGTCCGCTGCGTACTGACGATCCCGATAGCGAAGCAGGAGCGTGGGGTCGGTTTGCGGAGCCGTGGTCAGGGGATTCATGGTCAGGTCACGCCCCTACCTGGCGTTCACAGAGACAGAACGATGTACCGGAGTGAGGCGGGTTCGCGGGACTTCGGCGGTCGTCGGCTGGGCCGAAGTGGCCGTGGCAGGAGATACATTCGAACGCGGAGTCCAGTTGCCCTTCTGTGGGCTCAGCTGGCTCAAGAACTGCGGCGGCGAATTGGTCGTCCGCGTTCGGCGACCCACGCTCATGATCACGCGACTGAATTGCTGTCTCTTCTCCGCCGGGACCTGTGGCATGCGTGAAGCGACGTCGATCATCGAGCGTGGCTTGACTTCGCTGGCTTGCGATACCTGTCCGATGAAGCGAGCCGTCTCTTGGAAGTTGTGATCGGCGGATCGTCCGATCAGACCGCTTAGGGTACGAGCGACCAGGTCAGCCCCCAGCGTGTCAAACCTGACGAAGCAATCGATCGTCCCCGTGACGGTGGTGCGCCCGGAAGCCGATTTGGCGTAGCTGCTCTTGAGCACGAACACACCGTTGCCCCGAATCGGCTTGGCGACCAGGCGTCCGTCGTAACTGCCTTCGGCGACAAAGATATGGGTGTCGCCATCGCCGTATACCAGGTCGATCACGCACGTTGTGCCGGTCCCGTCATTGGCCCGCAATCGATACTGATCGGTGCGTTGGACTTGGACCTTGGTGATCCCCATCAAGTCCCACAGCCCGACCAGAATTTCAGGGTTTCGAGACAGGAACAGAAACATGTCTCGGTCGCAGTCAATCGCCTGGGCAGGTAGCCGGCGGTAGATCGTCGGCGACTGGGCGATGCGCCAGATGTTGTTCCGCGCCTGCTCGGTCAGCTTGTCCAGTGGCAAATCATCAAGGGTCTGCTGTCGCTGTTTGCGATCTGCGGACCGGAAGAGTCCTCCGCCTCCCGTGCCGCGTTGTGACTTCGCGCTTGGCTTTGCCTTCGCGCCAAGTTTGGGCGATGCGGCAGCTGCCTGGTGGGATGGAGCGAACGTCCATGCACCGCAGGTCAGCAGCACTGCGATGCTAGCACCGCGTGCGAGCGTTCGGAACGATTCCCCCGCCACCGACGTCCTCTGCTGATGAAGTCTACGCAGTCCACCAACTGCGATAAGCCGCCTGAATCGGTGGGGCGGCATCGTCCCTACGCGACCATACGGGGTGTTTTCGGCTCAGCGGGACCAGAGGGTTGAGGCAAAAAGGCGGTCGAGCGCCCTGTTTGTCGATCGGCGTGGCCTGGATCGGTAAGCTTGGCCGAAAGAGTCCGCCGACCGCTGGCGGATTTTGAGCTAAGAATTGCTGGTCGCCGTGTCCAGCGACGGCTGACAATCGCCGCCAGACTTCCAGAGCGCCGTGATCGAAATCCTTGAGAAGCTGTTCGTTGGGCCGATTTGGCCTGCCTCGATGCTGGTCTGTTTATTGGCCCTGTACGCTTTGGTCGCGTTGCTGGGGTTGATCGACCTGGACCTGGGTGGGGCGGATGTCGACCTGAGTCCCGATGTGGATCTTGATGGCGCGTTGCCCGACGTCAGCGGCGGGGACGTCGACATGGATGGTGACCTGCTGGGCGGCCTGGGGGGAGCCACGTTGCGGTGGCTGAACCTGGATCGGTTGCCGCTGATTGTCTGGGGTTCGATGTTCACCGTTGTCTTCTGGGCGATCAGCTATGGGCTCTGGTACGGGTTCGATGTTCGTCGCTACGAACCGACGGTCATGACGTCTTTACTGCTTATCGCACGTAATTCGGTCCTATCGATTGGCATCACCAAGTTTGGTACCGACCCCCTCAATCGTCTGTTTCAGCCGGCCCCTCGCTTCAGCCCAAGCAATCTTATTGGGCAGACCTGCCAGATCAGCACCGGTGAAGCAACCGATTCTGCCGGTCAAGCCAAATTCAAAACCGATGCGGCTCCCCTGTTGCTGAACGTTCGCACTGATGGCGAGCGGATCACCAAGGGGGAAGTCGTCCAGATCATTGCGTTTGATGCGGATCGACGGATCTATAAAGTCTCCGCCATGCCTCAAGAGGTTTCCTGATGATATCGCTGTCTTCCTTTGCTCAGCCAATCCTGGGCGTGATCACCGGCAACATCATGCTGGACATTTTGATCTTCGGCCTCGGATCGATCCTACTGGCCGTGTTCGCGGTCGTTACCGCGTACAAGAAGCTGTACGTCAAGGTCGGTCCCGACATGGCTTTGGTTCGGTCGGGTAGCGGCGGCCTTCGCGTCTGCAGCGGAGACGGCATGTGGGTCATCCCGATGATTCACCAGTACGAATTCATGGACCTGACGCTAAAGAGTTTTGAGATCCATCGTCAGGGCGCTGAAGGCTTGATTTGCAAAGACAACATCCGCGCCGACATCAAGGTCGCATTCTTCATTCGCGTTGACAAAACCGACGAAGAGATGAAAGAAGTCGCCCAGTCGATCGGCGCCAAGCGTTGTGCCCAGATCGATACGCTTCGAGAGTTGTTCGACGCCAAGTTCAGCGAGGCTCTCAAGACAGTCGGAAAGCAGTTCGATTTCGTTGACCTCTACGATCAGCGTGACAAATTCAAAGATGAAATTTTGAAGGTGATCGGGACCGATCTGAACGGATATCGATTGGACGACGCGGCCATCGATTACTTGGAGCAAACGCCCCTGGACATGCTCAGCCCGTCCAACATCCTGGACGCCGAAGGAATCAAGAAGATTACCGAGCTGACCGCCGTGGAGAAGGTCAAAGAGAACCAGTTCACACGCGACAAGGAAAAGACGCTGAAGAAACAGGACGTTGAAGCGGAGGAAACGATTCTGGAATTGGAACGTCAACGTGTGGAGGCAGTCGAAAAGCAGCAACGCGAAATCTCCGAGATTTCGGCCCGCGAACAAGCCGCCGCGGCCAAAGTGCAAGAGGAGCAACGACTGGAAGCGGAGCGTGCCCGCATCGCGACCGAGGAAGAGATCGGCATCGCAACTGAGAATAAGGAGCGTCAAGTCTTGGTCGCGCAGCGAAACAAGGAGAAGACCGACGCGGTCGAACTGGAACGCGTCACGCGAGATCGCGACTTGGAAGCGACCGAGCGGATGCGGGTTGTCGGAGTGGCCGACGTTGAAAAAGAGAAGGCGATCGAAGTCGAGAAGCGAAACATCCAAGAAGTGATTCGCGAGCGGGTCGCGGTCGAACGCGCGGTCGTTGAAGAGCAGGAACGCATCAAGGACACCGAAGAAGTCGCCGCCGCCGAGCGGATGAAGACAGTCCAAGTGACGGCCGCCGAAATGAAGGCCCAGGAAGAACTGATCATTCAAACGAAGGCCGCGCTTGCCGAAAAGGACGCCAGCGAATTGCTGGCTGAGAAAGTCCGCATCGAGGCGGAAGCCAAACGGGACGCTGCCGAAAAGGAAACGGCCGCCGCCAAAATGTTGGCCGAAGCCGAGTCGGCTCAAGCGGCCGCGTTGGGGCTGGCCGAAGCACGCGTGCAAGAAGCCAAAGCGACCAGCCTGGAAAAGGAAGGGACGGCGGAAGCCAGCGTGCTGCAAAAGAAGGCCGTTGCCGAAGCCAAGGGCATTGAGGCTCGTGCCGAGGCAATCGAAAAAGAAGGCTTGGCCGAAGCCAATGTCGCACGCGAGAAGTATCACAGCGAAGCGACCGGAATCACCGAAAAGGCCGACGCGATGAAACAGCTGGACAGCGTCGGCAAGGAACACGAAGAGTTCAAGCTGCAACTGGACAAAGAGAAAGAGGTCGAGATCGCGGCCATCGACGCGCAGCGCGGTATCGCCGAGAGCCAGGCCGGCGTCGTCGGCGATGCACTGACCAGTGCCCGGATCGACATCGTCGGTGGCGACGGTCAGTTCTTCGACCAGATCACTTCGGCTGTGAAGGGCGGCAAGGCGATCGACCGCTTCGTGTACAACAGCAAGGTGGCGACCGATATCAAAGACACCTTCTTTGACGGCAACTCGGAATACTTCCGAGACCAAATCGAGTCGCTCATGGGTCAGTTCAACATGGACTCCGATAGCGTCAAAGACCTTTCCATCGCGGCTCTGATCGCCAAGATGATGGGCATGGCCAACACCGACGACGTCCGTTCGCAACTGACCAGCCTGCTTAGCATGGCCGGCACCGCCAACGTCGCCGACCAGAAGGCCGCGCGGCTGCTGACCGCGGCCAGCACTGCCCCATCCAACGGCAAGGCCAAGGACTCGTCAATGCATTAGCCGCAACGCGATAGCGTCCGGTTCCCCCAACACGGGTGCCGCCGCACTTCGGCTGGTGTTCAACTCGTTAGATAATTTGTGGACGAGTCCTCAGGGGAATGCATGTCCGACACGCAACTCGCCGCCGGCACCTACGAGATCCTTCGCAATCGGCTGCGTGAGGCGGCGGACGATCTGCGCAGTCGCCTGGAGACCCTCAACGCCGAGCGTGCCGAAGTCTTCGGCAACATTGAAACGCACCTGATCAGCACCGAGCGTGTGACCACAGACCACAACTGTGTGCCCCGCGATTTGGTCTCGGTCGGCGATCGATTCCTGTTTGGTTACAACGTCCAATTCGGATTGAAGACCGACGTCGATCTGGCAGACGTCTTCTCGGTCTACCGCTTCTCCGATCATCAATTCCACTCGGAATCACTGGAACTGATTGGCAACGATCGTTTTCGCAGTGATTTCGGCGAGCTCTATCGGTTCTATAAAGAAACGACCTTCGCCCGGTTCTTTCGTGCCGGGCCGATGCTCCACATGGTCTTTCGTGTCGGCAAGACGCCCCGTGACATCAAGTCCTTCAAGTGGCGGGTCACACCCGATTCGATCGAGTATTTGGACAACCGTAGTGAGCACGAGGTCCGCGACCCCGATCAGCACGCGTTTCGCTGGGTTCGCACAACGCGTGATCACCACCACTACGGCGCGCACCCGCACATCTCCATCGAAGATCGCGTTTTCGTGGAAACGGTCGGCGGTGATCTGACGGTCAAGATTGAAAACAACACCGACAGCGGGGAGGGAATCTATAGCGAGCCGGTCGACCACGCCGACCAAACGCTGGACGACGCCGAGATCCACTATGCCGTTGTCGGCAACTTGATTCTGCTGAAGATTCGCCCCTACCAGGAGGACGTGACTCGCTACCTGGTCTTCAATGGCAAGCTAAACCGCGCGATGCGTTTGGACGAGATCCAGCACGCTTGCGTGATGCTACCAGGTGACCAGGGGTTGATCTTTCCGGGTGGCTACTACTTGCAAACGGGCGAGTTCAAGCGGTTCGACCACGGGCTGTCGGACATGCGGTATCAACGCACCGTCGCGGCTCCCAATGGCGAAGACTACCTCTATCTGTTCTATAACCGTGAGACGGGCACTTACGTGCAGCTCCGGTACAATTTGATTCGACAGAGCGTGGACACGCCCCTGGTCTGCAACGGACAGACCTTCTTTCACGAGGGTGAAATGGTCTGCTTCCGCAGTCAAGACGACGCCCAGAAGCACCACGCGATCCAGATCTGGCAAACCCCCTTCACCGACGCGGACTTCGTTCCGGCCAATCAGACTGACTCGTTGCTTTTCAAGATCGGCAACAAGGAAATCGTTCGCGGGATGGCCGAGTGCAGCGAGTTGATTCAGCTGATCGACAAGGATGACAGCTACGACGGGCTCTACGTGGACCTGGTCAAGAAGTCGTCCGACATTCTGGACAGCTACTTCTGGATCACCAAAGATGAGACCAAGCGGCTCGATCAACCGCTACAGAAGGTTCGTGACGCAGCGACGTCTGCCGTGGAGGAGTTCGACAAGGTCGTTCGAGTCCGCCGTGAAACGCAGCAACGCACACAGCGAGTTCAGCGAGACATCGAATCGCTGATCAAGGAGATCGAACGAGGACGTTTCGAATCGATTGACGACTTCGTCACGCACCTGGCAAGTCTACGCGAACAGCGTGGTCATGCGCTGGGCCTTCGGGAGTTGCGTTACGTCGATGAATCGATCATCGAGCAACTGGACGCGGAAACTGCCGAGCGGAGTGAACGTTTGAGTCGGCGGTGCGTCGACTTTCTGCTCAGTCCCGGCGCTTTGACACCGTACGTTGATCGTGTCGAAACATCATTCGCGCAGATTGAATCGGTCAAGACCGTCGCCGAGGCCAAGAAGCTGGGCGAAGAGATTGATCAGTCGTCCGGTCAATTGGAGTTGCTGTCCGAAACGGTCAGCAACTTGC
>JBCCUO010000050.1:0-10141 GCA_039196805.1 Planctomycetota bacterium
ACCTCGTCCGGAGTCCCCGCCGCAACCACGCGGCCGCCCTTGGTACCCGGGCCGGGCCCAAAGTCGACGATCAGATCAGCGGCGCGCATCGTGTCCTCGTCGTGCTCGACGACGATCAGCGTGTTTCCCGCATCCCGAAGATGAATCAACGTCTCGATCAAACGATCGTTGTCGCGTGGGTGCAATCCGATCGACGGCTCGTCCAGGATATAGAGCACCCCGACCAGCCCGCTGCCGATCTGTCCGGCCAACCGAATCCGCTGCGATTCTCCGCCAGACAGGGTCGGCGCGGTTCGGCCGAGAGTCAGGTAGTTCAGGCCGACACCCAGCAGGAATCCTAGTCGCGTCCGAATCTCTTTCAGTGCCTCCGATGCGATCCTTTGATCGCTCTCGCTCAGCCGAATGTCCGAGAAAAACTCGTCAAGCTGATCGACTGGCAGATCGCACAACTCGGGAAGCGTGCGCAGCGGCCGGTTGGAACGTTGAAACGACTTCGCTCCTGATTCCAGCTTGACGCTAGACGCCTGGGGATTGAGACGGCGGCCTTCACAGTCCGGGCAGTCCATGGTCTGCATGTATTTCTCGAACTGCCGCAGCTGCATCTTGTTGCGCGTCGTACGGTAGCGTTCCACCAGCTCAGGGATGAGTCCATCAAATGAACCGGAGTATTTCTTGGCGCGTCGCCCACCTCGCCAGGTGAAGCTCATCGTGCTCTCGGTACCCCACAGCCAGATTCGCTGAGCTTCTTCCGGGAGGTCACGCCACTTTGACTGCAGCATGCTGCCCGGTGCTAGCTCCAGGGCTTCATCCATCGCCTCGGCGACATTCTTGTAGATGTGTCGGCGATAGCGTCCCAGATCACCCCATTTGCCAAGCAATACGACTGCACCTTTGCGAATCGACTTGCCGTCGTCTGGTATCAATAGTTCCGGAACGAATGTGTAGAGCCTACCCAGGCCGTCACACGTCGTGCACATGCCTTGAGGGCTATTGAAGCTGAATAGCTGAGGGGACGGCGGCGGATAGCTTTGCCCGCAACTGGCACAGGAGTAGCGAGACGAAAACAGCTGGTCCGCCGTGGCTGGACCGGCGTCGCCGGCATTGGGCTCGGTCGGCGAAACGATCAGCGTGGTGTCACCCACCTTCAGCGCTTCGTCGACCGCTTCACTAACGTGGCCGCGGTCACGATCTCCGGGGGTCAATCTGGCGATGACCACTTCAACGTCGTGTCTCTTTTGCCGATCCAATTTTGGCGGGTCGGCCAATCGGATGGTTTGGTCATCGACACGAGCTCGGGTGAATCCTTGCTTGCGAAGATCCTCGAACAGATCTTTGAACTCGCCCTTTTGACGACGGATCACTGGGGCAAGGAACCATAGAGTCTCATCGTCGGGCAGATCCAGAATCTGACCGATGATCGCGTCGCGTGATTGAGCGGTGATCGGCTGGTCGCACTGAGGGCAGTACCCGGTTCCAACACGGGCGAACAGCACACGCAGGAAGTCATAGATTTCGGTGATCGTCCCCACGGTGCTTCGCGGGTTACGCCCGGAGGATTTTTGGCTGATGCTGATCGAAGGGCTCAGACCGCTGACCAGATCCACGTCCGGCTTGGGCATCTGACCCATGAACTGGCGAGCGTAGTTGCTCAAGCTCTCGACGTATCGACGCTGCCCCTCGGCATACAGCGTGTCAAAGGCCAACGATGATTTGCCGCTACCCGACACCCCGGAAAAGCAGATCAATTGGCCTCTTGGCAGGGTCAAATTGACGTCGCGTAGGTTGTGCTCCCGAGCCCCTTTGACTTTGATTTCCGTCGTCGTCATCCGCTGCCTACAGAACCCGGAACACATGGAATCGGATCGGAATCCGACGCGGGGACTGCTCCCTGTTTTCAGTCCAACTTTCTAACACGGTCAGGCTAGGTTTCCGGCAAGCGGCAAGAAAGGGGGCACGACGACATTCGGTCGGGCTCTCGACGTCATCGCTCGGTCGGTGCAAACTGTCGGCTTTCCCGTTGCGACAGCATTCTGATTCCTTCGGAAGTTTTTGGAATCGCTGTCCGCAGCAGACCGCCCGCCGAATCGCGACACGCGGCATGGCTAGGAGGCCATTGGTCTGGCCCATTGGTGGTTATCGCTCGGATGCCAGTGGAGCGGAGATGGCAAAGAAGAAAGCCGCAAAAGCATTTGAATACGTCGAACCCATTGGAGATCGCGTGTTGGTTCGCAAGGACGAACCCAAGCGAGAGACTCGCGGTGGCATCGCGCTTCCGGATGCGGCGGAGATTCCAACGATCACCGGCAGAATCGTGACGATCAGTGCCGCGGTGGAAAATGATGACGAGTTACCGCTTAGGCAATACGACAAGATTCTGTTTCATCCCAAGAACGCGATCCCGGTCGACTTGGAACATGATAACCAGTTGTTTGTGATCCCCGTTGAAGATGTCGTCGCCGTATTTCGCCGCGAAGATCCTGACCGTGACGAAAGCGAGTAGGGGTAGGCCAGCGATGGCGCCCGCATAGCGGGAGGGAGGAAGCAGCACCGTCTTCGAACTCGCCTCATTCGTACGGCGCCCGGGATCATCCTTGGTGAACTCTTGGTGAGAGACCGCTCAGCTTGCGAATCGAGAAGCTGTTGAGGGCTCTGCGGGCCTCCGGCCTCGCGACGTCCGCTTGCGCTTACTTTGACGGAATCAGTGCCAACAGTTTCGGGTCCAGCAGCGAGTCGACTTTCAAGAATGCTCCGCTGAAGTTTTGATCTCGGGTATGCTCGCTGGGAACCGCCACCGTGATTGCCTGGGCCGCAACCGCCGCGGCGCAGCCATTCCCGCTGTCTTCCAAGACCAGCATGGACGAAGGGTCAATCGAGAGCCGCTCAGCTGCCTTCAAGTAGATCTCAGGATGCGGTTTCCCGTTGGTCACATCGTCACCCGTCAAAACAAATTCCAGCGACTCGGCCCAGTCTGTGGTGGCCAAAATACGGTCCACGAACTTTCGACGGCTGCTGGTCGCCAGACCGAAGGGGATTTTGCTCTGCTGAAGCCTGCCGATCCAAGTTCGCAGCCCCGCCATCGGCTGCAATCCGTCAGCCAGTGCTTCTTCGTACATTCGCTCGCATTCGTGCAGCAGGGACACCGGGTCGTCATTCAGGTCGTGAAACGCGATCATCTGCTCGATCGCCGCCACGCCCACACGACCCATCATCCGCGCCTGCAACGCCCGGCTGTACCGAAAGCCCCTGCGGATCAAGACCTGATCACTCACCTGCCAGTACAATCGTTCGGTGTCGAAGAGTAGGCCATCCATGTCGAGCGCGATTCCCTGAATCGGGCGTGGGGGTCTTGGTTGGACGGAAGCATTCACGGAGCAAGATTTGTCTGACGGATTCATCGATCGAATCTTCACCAACGTTTCGATGGAGGGTTCGGGGCCCCTGACTCAAAGCTTGTCGGGCGTCGCCTCGGTTGGCTACATCCGACACGATGCCGATCATTGGGCCGTCGAGAGTTATCTGCCAGTCGAACCGGACGAGTTGATTCGGTACTTGCTTGAGCGGCCGGAAATCAGTGCCGACTTGCTGGACCGATTCGAACAGACGGCTCAAGGAATCGAAAGGGTAGTCGCCGAAGAATCAGGCCGAAGAATCGCGCAGTTCGAACGACTCTACCGAAGTCGAGACCCCGATCTGGAAACCAAGTCTCTCCTGGCTGGACAAGTCCAAGGCTATCCGGCTTCCCTAGAGCTGAAGGCAGAAACCGGCGAGGTCCATGGCTCGATCAGTCCTGTTGTCGCGATGGAAACTGAAGGGCAGTCGACGATCGATGCGTTGTGCGACCTGTTCGACCAAACTCTGACTGAAGCCGGCTATCGACAACTTCAACAAAGTGACATCGAGCAGTGCGTTGGAGTTGCCAGCCAATGGGGTGTGCCCCTGCACGTGGACTTCGACGTGTTCGAAAAACTGCACGTGTATTCGCGTGGTGACATCATGGGCACCAAGCTTCGTCGTCGCCTTCGCCGCCTCTATCGGCCAGAACCGACCGAAGTCCCGATCTATCAGCGGATGTTCATCCTGTTTCAGTTGCGAAACGATGAACCAGGCGAAGAGGGGCTGCAGAGTGAAAAGCTGCATCTGCGGCTGTTCAAGAACATTCCCAAGCAAGACGTTGACATGCTGCTGCCGGGCTCCCGAGTACGCATGCGGCGGCTGGACCATGTCAAGATCTTGGTGCCCAGCTTGGGCGGATTGCTGCTGTCGCTTCGCAAACTGATCCAGTTCTTTGTCATCTTTGCCGCGCTGACCTTTTATACGACGGCCATCTTTGCCGGCTTGTTGATCGCGACCGTTGGGTACATTGTCCGCAGTGTGCTCGGCTACTTTCAAACCAAGAACCGGTACCTGCTGAATCTGACCAAGAATCTTTACTTTCAGAAGCTGGATACCAACTCGGGTGCGGGATACCGCGCTGTCCAGCAGTCGGCTCGGCAGCGAACGTGCAACGCAACGCTCGCCTATTTCGCGATTCTGACAAACGATCAACCAACCAGTCGGCGAAGATTGCAGCGGCGTTGCGAACGCATCGTTAGAGAAGGCGCCAAGGTCGAAGTCGACTTTGACGTCGACGGAGCGCTGCAGACATTGTCCAAACTGCAACTGGTTCAGCAGGTCGACGAGGGCCGATGGGTGACTGATGCGGCCAGCCATCCGTCAGTGAGTTCCAGCGGAGAGTCGCTGGAGTGAGACTGGGCAAACTGCTCTTCAACCCGTTGCTATGCCATCGCCATCATGGGCGTGCTGTGAATCATTAGCTTCTTGTGGTCGCGTAGGACCCTTAGGAATTCACTCTCACTGACGGGCTTGGTGATGTAGTCGCAAACGTCCAATTCTTCGCACTCCAATCGGTCGCGATCATCGCTTGAAGCCGTCAACACGACTGTCGCTGTTTTCACGGTATCGCTCTGCATCGACTGCATCGACTTCAGCACGTCGACACCCCTCCCGTCGGGCAGCATCATGTCCAACAGCATGAGATCCGGACGCGGAGCACGTGCGAACACACCGTCGCGAGCCAAGAACTGAATCGCTTCGCGCACCGTGCGTACCAGTGTCAGCCGATGGTGGATGCCGGTACGCCGCAACGCATGGATCGTCACCCGCGCGTCGATCAAGCCGTCCTCCACCAACAGAATCTCCATCGGTTTGGTTCGTGAGTCGCCAAGCATCTGTTTGTTCTCCGTCCAATGAGTCGGCTCGAGGTTCGAGCCTTTCAAATACACCAAGTGCTGTGACTTGCAACCAGAGTGGTCAAGTCGTTCCGGTCGGAAGACCGGCCACGATCAATTCCTGCTCCAAGGCTTCGTGCTCTCGAAGCTTTGCGTCGAAGCGAATCGTTGATTCCAACAGAGTCTTCAGGGCCATCAGATTGACCCCGCGATACTGAAGCTCTTCAGCCTGTTCGACCAAGTCGCTGACGTCCAGGTACAACGCACAATGCTGGTTGGGCAATTCGCTGGGAGCGATCGATGGTGCCGATTGTTCCGGTGGAAGACCCGATGCGGGTCGTTCGACTTCGATCCAGCCATACGATTCCTCCAGCGTGAACTGAAACGCCAACAGATCTCGCAGCTGATCCAGCTGCTCGATCAACAATCGCAGAACGGCGATCGGCTCGTCTTGCAGCTGACAAGTGCCGCGGATCGCTGACAATACAAGCCAAAGGTCCTGGTTGCTGTCCTTGATCTCCTGCAAAAATGCAGCGTTGATCACCAGCTGTTTGGTAGGAACCAAAACATTCATCGGACCGGGCCTCCATGAGCGAATGCGAGTGGTGGTTGATGCCCAAAGATCACCTAACGGCAGGACCCGTCGCTCAATGACAAGGCTCAACGACCAAGACAAGATCAGTCACCCTAAGCGCGCTGAGTGACCGCTGTCAAGTTTTTTGGCCATGTCCTGGGCAAGCCGACACCCCCCGAACAGGACCCAGGGAATAGAGCTGCTTGCTGGCAATTCGGGTCACGCCTTGTGCAGGGTGGCATCTTGCCATCGCTCTTAATTCCTGGCCCTTCCCAGCCCCCATCCACTTAGCGGACCGCCAGGAAACCCAAGGTGAAGGGGCGACGGCAAGCACGGTACTCGATGGGCAAGCCATTCACCGTTCCTCTAAAGCCGCAGCAAGCCGTACTTGGCGATGCAGTACAACGCTCGGACGCCGTCCTTCCAGCCAATCTTTTTGCCTTCGGCGTACCAGCGATGCTGGTAGCGGATCGGACGCTCAGCAAAACGCAGGCCCAGCCGCGCCCACCGGGCGGTGACTTCAATTTCGATCCCGAAACGCGATTCTTTCAGGCGATCCCTTATCGCCTCAAAGTGCTCCCGACGAGCCATTTTGTAGCACGTTTCGACATCGGTCAGTCGCGGCCCCGTGGCGACACTGGCCAACCAAGATATGAAGCCGTTGGTTGCCTGATGCCACCAAGGAGAAACCTGTCGATCACAATGGCCGTAGCGAGTTCCGTAGACGATGTCAGTTTGGTTCGCCAGAATCGGCTGCAGCAGCAACCGAAAGTCCTCTGGGTTGTACTCTTGATCCGCATCCTGAATCACAACGACGTCACCCGTCGCTTCACCCAGCGCCGTCCGAATCGCCGCGCCCTTGCCTAAGTTCTTGACGTGTCGGATGAGCTTGACGTCATCGTCCTGGCCAAAGGTGTCCAAGATCGGGGAGGAGCCATCCTGGCTGCCATCATCTACGATGACGATCTCCAGCGGCAAACCCAATCCGCGTAGCGATGCGATCACTCCGCCCACCGTCCCGCACTCGTTGAATACTGGCACGATCACCGTCAACAGGAACGAATCGGGCAGTTCGTAGATTCCAAGTCGCTCGCACGTCGACGCGCCAACGAGCGTGCGAGTCTGCACGACGAACTCGTTTGACCAGTAGTACTCGGGTCCAGGAGGTTCAGTCACTGCGGTGAACACATGGTGTGTGTGGCAAATTCGATACACACCAAGTGAATCGCGTGTCTGCATAGCAGCACCGATCGAAACTCAGGTGCAAAAGCATGTAACCAACGTAGGTGACAGCCAAGCTTTGGTTCACCGCGCGATGCGTCGAGCAAAAAAAATCGGTCGCGGAAACCCTGTAATCTTGGGGAGTTAGAGTAGCGACCCGGAGATGATCGGGAAACATCCCCGCATTTCTGTTGACAAGAGAAACAGACGTCGCCAAATTCCTCGCAGTCTTATTTGAATGCGGTGTCAATCTTCATCGAACATTCAGCAACGCTTGTCCCCCACAGCCTGACGGCGAAAGGAAATGCGGATGCGTTCCACGACGGACCACAGCAGCCTTCCGACGCGATGCGACTCGACGGTTCGCTCCCCCAAACCTTGGTTCGTCGATTCCCGCTAGTTCCTCTACCCGCCTGCAAGCATGACCATCGTACTGGCCGCAAATGACTTGCGGTTCGATGCTTTCGCAAGAAGCGAAGGATAGGGAAGAGGGCCGAACGGATTTGGCATCGGCAGAAACTGCCGAGTGAAAACAGGATGACTCTTCCGAACCAAGTGGTCGTCGTGTCACCGCTCCAACCGTGAATCACGTGGATGGTGGCGGCCTATTAGAACTCAGCGCAGTGGATCGCGTTGAACCTGGTGGGAAAGACGAACGCCTTGAAGCCAAACCGAACTCGGCAGGAAGCCGCGTTCGGTTTGGTTTTTTTGCAAGAGTGGTCTAACCACGACCCGAAGCGTCAGCGAGGGATCTCCCTAATCCCAACTTGATGCGTCAGTTTTGAAGATGCGACTCTGGTTTGTCGGACATGCCTCGCACCGCGAACTGCGAGAAACCAAGGACATCCGCTTTCACTCTCCCTCCGGGAGAGTCGGCCTCTCAGGGTCGGAGAGGGCCCTCGCCGGCCGCTACGGCGTCCGACCCACCCGCAAGCGATAGGGTGACTTAAGCAATGCAACTCCAAAGAGCATCAGGATCCCCCAATCACAACCAGAATCGTCAGCGACGGTTCCCGCGCATCACCTTCGCAAACAATGTTGAGCTTGCGGCTGACGTCCTGTTTCGTCTGCTAGCCGTTCCACCACCAGCGAACCGAGTCACCGCGACTGAGCGATTGCTGACGCGTCTGGGCAATCTCTGGTGCGACCACTTGATCCTCAATCAGCTGGAAGGCGGAGATCTCGACACCACCCGAGGCAGTGACCGTCCAGCCAGCGCTGCCACGTACAAAACTGCAGTGTGGTTCAACGGCCGAAGGCGTGGGGTAACTTGCCAATTCCACGGCTTCGTTCGGCTGTGACATCAGCGACAGGTCCAGCCCCGCTTCCACGTCCAATCGCTCTTGCCGTATCAGGGTTGCCACCAAAGTGACGTCCATCAAGTTACGAAGCTCACCGAACACAGGCATCCGCTCAGCCAGTTCGACATAGTTCTCGGTCATCCGGTCGGCCCATTGTTGTGCCAACTTGTTGGTGCCTTTGCCTCGCTTAACCGAGCCGTCTTTTTCAACCAGGTCCTGTTCCGTCATCGTTTGAACGCCCAAACCTTCGATCTTCCATGCCGTGCGATCTTCGCTTCGTTTCAACGCATCGAACTGGCACGCGATCCACCAGCGAGGGTTCTCGTTGCCGCGTGATCGTGCGTTCTTGGACAATTGGAGATAGCTGGGCAACTCGGCGATCGGCGATTCGGTCAACTGCATCGCCAATCGCTTCATCTGAAAGTCCGCCGACAACATCGTGCGGGCAAAGTGGCTGTCAGTGGGAATGCCGGTCAACAGAACTCGTTGAGGTCCAAACGCCTGTTTCATGGCCGGTTCCAGATAGGCCGGGTTCTGTCCCTTTCGAAGCGTGACTTTTCCGAGCAACTGACGCAGCTTCAAACGGCCTTCTTCGGTTGGCTCGATTGAGCAGGAAATGCCCGCTTGGCGAGCGGCCTCGACCGACTGCATGGCGACCATCAAGTCGTCCAGTCGCAGACACGCTCCGCCACTGATCTTGCCGACGAAACTGCCGTCACGCACCTCCCAAGGCTCCGCGGGGCCAGCCAACACGATGTCACCATTTTGTTGGTCGACAAAGACGTAGTCGATCCCCTGCAGTCCTCCTAACAGCCACGCCTCCTCAGGCAGGCCTTGCCCCATGCGGTGACTTTCCAATATCTGAGCCTGCAAGCCCTTCAACGAAATCATGCGTCGATCAGCTTGCTCACGCAGGTCACCCTGTGGGCCGTCAATCAACTCGTTCAGAGTCCGCTTCAGGCCATCACGTTCTGCAATCTCAGCGGCGCGTACCATCCCATCGGCGTCAACAATCACACCGCCGACAGATCGTCCGCCGAAGTTGCCTCCGAACTGCGCGTGAGCGGTGGCGGATCCGACAATCACGCAAAGCAATGCCGGCAGACAGAGCCGGAATGAGCATTGAACGGCCAAAAGCATCGATAGATTCTCCGCAAAGACGACGGCAGGGTCGCTGCCGCGCGATGTCGAACAGGTCGGTTGAGATAAGCTGCCGGACGCCAACGTCAGGGCGGGCGCACTGATCCCGCGCCATTCCCGGTTCCGTTAGAATAGTTGGCGTCATAATGAGTTACAACTCAACCGTCCCTCGCTTCACCCAGGTTTCGTCGCGTTGGCACCAGACAGTTCTTCCGGAGAATCACATTCTGCGACCTTGACCGGGGGGCAGGCCAACGATCCCCAGCCAGCCTACCTGGTTTTGCGGCACGCGGGTCGCTGGAGTGACGTGTATCGGCTGGGGAGCCAGCCGGACGCCATCCTGGGTCGGTCCTCGTCCAATCCGATCGCCCTAAGAAGCCACCAAGCCAGTCGACGCCACGCCCGCGTTTTCTGGCGTGGCGAGTCCTTGGGCTGGGCCATCGAGGATCTGGGGAGTCGCAATGGGACGTCTCTGAACGGGCAGAAGGTTGAACGGCCGACGCCCTTGTCTGATGGGGACACGATCGAAATCGGCGGTTTCTCGATACAGTTCACTCGTCGGATGGAGGGGCTACCGCAAGACGGCGGAAGTTTCACCTCGGTCCCCAGCGAAGATCAGGTCACCGAGGCGTTCGCCCCCGAAACGATCACCGATCGTCGCGAGCAGAGTCGCTACC
>JBCCUO010000051.1:0-10137 GCA_039196805.1 Planctomycetota bacterium
CATTCTCGGTCATGCCCTGGTCGAAGTCGACATCCGCATCGGCGACACGGCCATCGACATAGAGCCGAAAACCGTTGTCTCCGAACGTGACGGCGACGTGATGATCTTCACCCGCGGTGACTGAGCCTACGGCCGAGCGGATCGTTTCGCTCTTGCTGTCGCTTTGGAAACGCACTTCGACGCGATCGCCTTTGACCCACGCGGTCAGATGGCCGCCCTCCTGGTAGTTGCGATGATCTTTGCTGAACAGCGTCTGCCGTCCGTCGGTGTCATCGACATTGAAGGTCAACGCAAAGGTTCCCGCCTCCTGAGCAAACGTTTCGCTGTGGGGAATCTGCAGATGGTTGTCGCGATCGCCATTGAAGCTGACCGGCTGGCCGACCGAGAACGCGGCGCCAGCAGGCAACGGAGCTTCATCAACTTCCTGTTCCAGGAAGCGTGACTGGCCGTCGGTCACCAGTGGATTGCTCACACGCGGAGCGAGTGCCTCTTGAAGCTGGCCGATACCATTGACGATGCCGTACGCCGGTGCCGCATCAACCAGCAAGTCGTCTTCCCGAACCAGGTCGCCGTAGACGGTCACCGTGCCCAGCTTGTCCTTGTTGTGGGCCCCAGCGTTTCCCTGGTTCGACTGAATGTGGATGACCGACGCATCGAGCACTCCATCGTTGTCGCTGTCGTAATGGGTGATGTCGTACACATCGACGGTGTGACCGATGATTTCGATCTTGTCCCCTTCCTCTCGACTGAAGTCGCCAATCACCTCGTCACCCAACCGGTCAACCCAGTGGTCGTGGACATCGTTGTTCTCGCCCGCGACGCGATGCCAGCGAATCCGTCCATCATCACCAGTGTGCTTGAAGAGGAACCGTTCCTTGGCGTTGATCAGCACTTCGAATCGGAACGTGTCGGCCCCCGGGCCACCGATCAGCAAATCGTCCGATGCGATCGGCTGATCGGGATAGAGCGTTCGCGTAGGGTTGTTGATCTCGTTGTCCGGGTCATCCCCTTGATCGTAGTCCTGGGCGATTACCGGTTCACGTCCGTCGCTGCGGCTGATTAACAGGTCGGCTCCCGGTCCGCCACGCAGGGTGTCTTCGCCGTGACCTCCATCCAGAATGTCGTCCCCGTCGGTTCCGTCCACGGTATCGTCACCGTATCCGGCAAACACGTGGGTTCCGGTGAGTGCTTCACCGGCGTCGGTACCGGTCAACACACCGTCGATTTCAATGGGCGTGTTCGGCGCGCCGAGATCAACACCGGCCAGCTCAGCGATTTCGTAGGCATCCAGCTGCTGGGTATAGAACTCGAAGTTTTCGATCGTGCCTTCCAGGGCGTCGCGCAAGTTCATCCGATCACCGTCGCGTCGCACGGTGCTGGCCCCGAGGACGAGAGAGTTATCGTTCTCGGTCATGCCCTGGGTGAAGTCGACTTCCGCATCGGCGACACGTCCATCGACATAAAGTCGAAAGCCTTCGGTGCCGAAGGTAACGGCGACGTGATGATCTTCACCCGCGGTGACTGAGCCGACCGCGGATCGGATCGTTTCGCTCTTGCTGTCACTTTGGAAACGTACTTCGACGCGATCTCCTTTGACCCACGCGGTCAGATGGCCGCCCTCCTGGTAGTTGCGATGGTCCTTGCTGAACAGCGTTTGCCGTCCGTCGGTGTCATCGACGCTGAATTCAATCGCGTAAGTCGCATCGCTCTGAGCGAACACTTCGCTGTGGGGCACCTCTTGGCGATCGTTATTTGAGCCCGAGAACTCCAAAGACTCTGTGATCGAGAACGCCGCATCAGCTGCCATCAACTGTCGGCTCTCAAGGTTTTGTAATCCGCCCAGCCGGCGGGCAAGCTGCCGACGGCGAGAGACCATAGGACTTGAAGAACGTTGACGGTTCAACCGACGTGAGCGCGAAAAAGCAGCGAACGGACCTCGAGCGATGCGCATCTGATTCCTTTCAAAGAATGGAGGAGGGGATGGCGCCGAATGTGAGCGACCAGACTGCTCGCCAACTGGGCGCGGAGCAGCTGTGACGGCTGACGACAGCGAATAGAGATAGGTTGTTGACCTTGCGGGTCAGTAAACCTAGAGAAGCATTTCTCGTCCGCGTTGTTACACTGCGAATCGTCAGCGGGGCGATCAAATTGGGACACTCAGCTGATACGTACCCGCGAACGTGGGGATGGGTGTCCCTCGTCGCCCCCACGGGTCACCCAAACGAGTAGGCCCGGTCGAGACGGTCGTGATGAGCAACGGTACAACACCGAAGCCCGCGTGCTCGCACTGCGGCTCATGGACTTACGAGACCCAGTCGCAGACGTGTTTACAACGCCACCTGATGCGGGACCGCAAACCAGGCTCGCGGTCAGACCCTACAAGACACAATCTCCTATCGTGGGAATTGGTTTTCAATTTCCGGGCCCAAAATCTTCAGTCGTTTGAAATGCTCCCACCGGACAAGCAGGTAGAGAAAGCGATCGTCATTGCGTGCCAGCAACGGGGCGAGAAAAAGACCGTTTGTCCGTCCGAAATCGCCCGCAACCTCTCGTCCACGCAATGGCGCAGCGTAATGCCCAAGATCCGTGTCATTGCGGATGGGCTGGTCGATCGCGGCATTCTGATCGCGAAACAGAAAGGGCAATGCGTTGACATCCTCGCCGCGACGGGCCCCATTCGCCTGACGATTCATGAAGACAAGCGAGACACAACCACCCCGTGCCTCGAACTGCTGAATCTCGGTCCGGCTTCTTGTGATGACTTGCATCGAACCGGAATCGAAACGCTCGGAGACTTGAGACAGGTCGGCGCGTGCGAAGCCTTTGAAACAGTCATGATCCAGCGGCTGCACCGCGGCGTTCGTCAGCACAGCTTTCACGCGATGTACCTCTATGCCTTGTGGGGTGCGCTTCAGAATCTGAACTGCGTGAAGTTGCCGGCGGCGGTACGTGATGGGCTTCTTAGAAAATCGCGTCAAATCCGCGACGATTGCATCGGACCGACCTAGTCCATCATGGCACGAGTGCTGATACGATCTGACGTCCGGACATTCCTGTATCCAAGAACGACGAACCTGTTGGTTGCATCGGTCACTCTCGCAGGCTTTCAAATCACGGCTGCCGATGCGTCCTGCCAGACGCGACTCGAATGCAGCACGGCTCAACCTTCCCTCTGATCCCCTAGGCAGGCAGTGTCGTCGCCGCGGTGATTACTATGCCGACGGGAAGAGTTGGTAAAGCATCAGGTAGACCAGTACCCCAGTGATCGAGACGTACATCCAGATCGGGTACGCAATGCGCACCAGTTTTTTGTGCGCGATGATTCGGCCCTTGATGGCAAGATAGATTGCCCGTAGCGTTAGAAAGGGAACCGAGATGGCTAGTAGCACGTGCGGGATCAGGATGCCAAAGTACGTGTAGCGAGCCGCAAGCGGCGCTTCGGCGGAGAACTTCTTGTTTGGCTCTCCGGTGACCTGATAGAGCGCGAATTTGTGCAGCAGGTACAGCAGCAGGAACACCATGCTGACCACAAACGCCGACAACATCAGTGATCGATGGGCTCTCGCCCTGCCCTTTCGAATCTTGACCAATCCCAATGCCAACAGGACGGTCGCCGTCGCGTTCAATCCTGCGGTCGCGTGAGGCAGATTCGCTGCCAGGAAATCCCACATGCTTAGCTATCCTTGGATTGATTCGATTCGGCAAGCATGCCGCGGACCTTCTCGCGCAGCTTCTCCAGTTGCTTGGGCTCGGTCCAGTTGTAGAAACCCTCGATGGCTCCTTCGCGGTCGACCAGGACGAATCGTTCGGTGTGAAATTGCTTGTTGACGGGCTGCTGGTAGATCTCTGATCCGATCCTGCGGATGTACGTCAAGTCGCCGGTCATGAAAAGCCACTGATCCTTGTCGGCGCCAAACCGAGCGGCATACTCGGTTAGCACCTCCGGTGTGTCGGTTTCGGGGTCACACGAAATGGCGACAAAGCGAACGCCCTCGCCTTCGAACTCTGTTTGCAGTTCCGCAAGCAACTGGTTCTGCTTGACACAGATGCTGGGGCAAGTGCTGAAGAAGAAGCTGACTAGATAGGGCTGGCCCAAGAGGTCTTCGCTGGCAATCGTTTTGCCGCTGCGCTCGATCAACTCAAAGCGGCTCAGCCACCCGCTGTTCTCGGGCGGATGAGAGGGGTCGTCGTTGGCGATCGCCGCTTCGTCGACCTCCGCCGAAGGGTCAAAGTCGGCATCGCTATAGACCAGGTCGTCGGGTCGGGGGCCTTCGGAAGGCGGTGCACGGAACGTCCGAATGATGAGCCCCAGGGCAACGCCTACGACCAGAATGCCCACAATATGAGTGAATTGTTTCATGGTTTCCGCCTTGGTTGGTTCCAATCTCAGACGATCAAATCGGCTTGACGACTGCCGCGCATCAAACGCCAGGCGATGGCGCTGACCAACAAACTGGCCAGTAAGGTCACCGTCCAGCATATCCAGCTTGGCGGCGCGAAGCCCGCCGCGGCGAAGTCGATGGCCGGGTACATCAACCGTCGCATCTCGATCATGGCATAGCTGAGAGGGTTGGCTCGCATGATCGCTCCCAAGATCATCTGCGGAGTCGTCGACTGATCCCACGCGGGAATCGGAAAGAACGAACCACTCAGCAACCACATCGGCATGAGCCCCAGCATCATGATGGCGTGAAATCCTTGGGTGCTATCCATTGGCCAGGCCACGATCATTCCCAACGAGCACATTCCGATCGCCATGATCAGCAGCAGTGCCAACAGTGGGATCACTGTCCAGCCAAGTGTCGCGGTGCCCAGCAAATACACCAGAGACAGGAAGACGATTGCCTGGACCCAGGCGACCATCGATCCGCCCAAAACCTTGCCCAACAGGATCGGCCAGCGGCCCACCGGCGCGACCAAAACGGACTGCATGAATCCTTCACGGCGATCCTCGATCACGGAGATCGTCGCAAAGATGGCCGTGAACAAAACGATCAGGGCGACCGTTCCGGGCAAGAAGAACTGCAGGAAGTCCTGGTCGCCCGCCGTTGAAAAGGATCCCTTCAGTCCGGTGCCGAACAGCACCCAAAACAGCAGCGGTTGGACGATGGCTGCCGTCACTCGATTGCGCTGGCGAAAGAAGCGAGTCCACTCTCGTCGGGCCAGCATCCACGCAGCGCGAAAGCCATCACCGGTGGTGACTTGTTGGGCAGCGGGTAAATCAGGGGTTTTCAACATGGGACGCAAGTCAATCGAACTGGGACGCAAGTCAATCGAACGTCTGTCCGGTTTCGGCGATGAAAACGTCTTCCAAACTGGGGGATCCGACACGAATCGACGCGGCACGGCTCCCCAGCACTTCGGCCAATTGCGGAACCAGGGCGGCACCTTGCTGCGTGTGGATTCGCAGCTGATGGGGTAGCCGTTGGGGCGAAAGATCAAAGGCTTCACGGATGAGTGAATCCGATGCATCGACTTGTTCGGTCTCGATCGTGATCACGCCTTGCCCCATGCGGCCACGCAGCTCTGCCGGTGATCCTTCGATGACCTTGCGTCCATTGGCCAGGATCGCCACCAGATCTGCCTTGTCTGCTTCTTCCAGCAAATGCGTGGTCATCAAGATCGACATCCCTTCCTCGGCCATGCAGCGCAAGATCTGCCACAGATCCAATCGGGCAGCGGGGTCCAGTCCCGTGCTTGGTTCGTCAAGCAACAGCAGCTTTGGGCGATGCAACATCCCCTTGGCCAGCTCGACTCTCCGCTTCAACCCGCCGGACAAAGCCTGGCAGTAGTCTTTGCGACGATCGGCCAGCTTGAGCTGTTCCAGTAATTCCTGCTTTCGCTGGCGGAGCGTGGCACCGGAGATTCCATACAACGCCGCTTGGCAGTTGATGTTCTCTTCGACTGTCAGCTTGACGTCCAGACTGGGTGATTGGAACACGATGCCGATTTGCCGCCGGACGGATAGCGGGTCTGCCTTGAGATCGACTCCGGCGACTTCGATGGTTCCTTGCTGAAGCGGCATCATCGTTGAAACAAGACGAAAGAGAGTCGTCTTGCCGCTTCCATTCTTGCCCAACAAAGCAACGATCTGACCGGACGACGTCTGCAAGTCGACTCCCGACAGAGCCGTGGTCTCACCGTATCGGTGATGGACGTCGCGAACACGACAGACGTGTGCGGTCGCTAGCGTGTTTGCACTCACCGGCTTACCAAAAGACGCGAAGCGTCACGACCAACAAGACAGCTGGTAAGACAAGCAGGGATGAACGTAAGAGCTTGCGAGCTTGAACGTCGTCGGGACAGGCTGAAAACCGCATCGATTGCCGCAACATGGGGAACACCGCGGCGAAGACCAAAGCGGAAGCAATCGAGGCTATCCAAACGCCGGGTTGAAGCCAGCACAACGCGACCGCACAGCTCACGACCGTGGCTGACCCAAGGATGCTCTGCCGCCCCGCCGAACGACCTGTCGGTTCGACTGTCGTCGTCATCTTGAAACCCGCCTCGTCGTATTGGCGTCGGTACATCCAGGCGATTGCCATGAAGTGTGGGTATTGCCACGCGGCCAAGACTCCGACCAGCAGCCATCCGGCCCACTCGTCCAGCCCACCGCCCGTTGCTGTGTAGCCGATCATCACCGGCAAGGCTCCCGCGACCGCGCCCACGGTGGTGTTCCAGGACGTGCGAACTTTCATCGGCGTGTAAACCAGGACGTACAGCAACCAAGTCGCCGCTCCCATCATGGCGGGCGTCATCCCGAATCGCCAAGCCAACAGCATCGTCCCGGCAATGCCAAGGGCCGACGTCCAGACGCATGCTGTGACCAAGCCCAGTCGTCCGGCCGGTAGCGGACGCTTGGCCGTGCGCGGCATCTGGCAATCGATCACACGTTCCCAGATCTGATTTGCTGCGCCCGCGCTGGCTGCGACTCCAACGGTTCCGATCAACAACCAAACCATCTCCACCAAAGGTACCCAGCCCTCCGCACCCAGCAGAGCAGTGCTGAGAGTCGTGATTGCGATCATGGTCACGATTCGAGGCTTGGTCAGCTCGATCATGTCCCGAGCGACCGACGGGCGACGCCCTTCTTTCGCAGGTGATTCCTCCAACCTGGTCGCAGTCTTGTCCAATGCCCGCTTGTCTAACGCCCGGCGATCCGATTGATCGTTTGACCGATGTTCGTCATGCAATGACGTTGATCCCGGCACCGAATCGACCGAGTCGGGCAACGGCGTCATGGCTTGATCGGCGAGGAGAAGATCGGTTGCCATCAGGTTGAGTTTCGGTCGTCCGAAAATTTGCTTGTCCTTTCACTAAGAAACGGACAAACGAAACAGTGAGGATAGATTTCGCCCAACAGGCTGGCTCACGCGGGCGAGACTTCGCTCGGGACCTGCATCAAGAACCGTATTCGCAAAAGCCGAACCAACAACAGCCCGCAGATCGCCAGGATCAACGACCCTGTCGCGACGTGACTGGTGACGATGATCGAATCGACAAAGCCTTTGGACCGCAACAGCAGTGCCTCGGACCCCGGAAACCAGTTTAGGAAGTCCGGGAAGCCGTAGTTCACCGCCCAAGTCCCAATCCCAAGGGTGATCTGAACCAGCACAAAAAATATCAGCCAGCCCGCTGGTCGGGAAAGCGTCAAATCGCCGCACCGCCGGATCCAGGCCCATCCCACCGCCGTCGCAATCCACAGAATGAACGCAGTCAGCACGTGGAATGCGATCGTCATCGCGAACATTGACGCCCGAGTATCTGGTTGGACGTGCCGAAGCTGAGCCCCCAAAACCAGCTGCGTGTAGCTCAACGCGAACATCAATCCCACCCATCCGATTTGGCCACGGCTGGGCCGGCGACGAACATCCACACTCCTCTGGGCTGACGTTAGCCACCAGCGTCCGGTTACCGCCGCCGTGATGACACAGAGGACAAAGAAGGCTGGCCCGGTGCAGCCATGAATCATCGCCAACGTGCGATCGCTCAGCACGACACGCAGGCCTCCCAGCACGCCCTGTCCGATGACCGCGACCAGCACCAGCGCCGCTAAGCGGGCGACCCAACGTCGAGGTTCACTGCGGTAGGCGAAAATCGCCAGGCCGATGGAGACGAAACCGACAATGGCGGCCAGAAGTCGATGGCCATGCTCAATGAACAGATCGAACGGCCCGGAAAGCCAAGTCGACGGAGGATACAAAAACAGGTTGTAGCCATAGGTGCCCGGCCAGTCAGGAACTGCCATGCCGGCGTCGTAGGTCGTCACCAGCCCGCCGACCCAAATCAACGGCCAGACAAGACAGACGCAGAGAGCAGCCAGTTGGTGCACGCGTGCAGAAGGGGCCGCGGTCAAGTCGGATGCTAGGGCTGGATCGGACATCTCAGCCCCTCCCGCCGATGCGGGCGTGCATCTGTTCGCCGGAAATGCCGCCCAGCACCGCGCCTGATGCACCAAAGATTGCACCGGGGATCATACCACTGACGCCTGTGATCCACATCAATCCCAGCCCGATCAGAAGGCCGGCGATGGCACCGACCGTACGGTAGTTCTCTCGGCTCATCGCGCGTCTTCCTGGATCACGGCAATCGACTGAACGTAACGCACCAAGTCCCAAGCTTGATCGACACTCAGCCCGACACCACTGGGTTCACTGGAGATCTTCACCGCGGGCATCGGCGTGCCGGCGATTCCCTGGCTGATTCGACGATACAGCGTTGCCGCGTCCGACCCGCCTCGAATCACGCCACCGGCCAACCGGCGGGGAGAAATCGGTTTGGGAGGCAACGCACCGGCCTGCTTAAACGGACGCATGTCGTCACGATCAGTGGGAGCGAGTCCAAGTCGAGTCGAGTACTCTTTGCTCCAGTCGTCGTAGTCCAACGTGGGCAGATCGCCGATCCCTCCTTGGCCGTGGCATCCGGCGCAGTTGGCGATTTGGCCGTGGAAAATCTCCTTGCCTCGATCGACCGACGCTTGATGCTCCTGACTGCCCTCATCCAGTTGACGCATGGGCAGGACTTCCATGACCGCTGATTCGGCATCCACCCAACGGTCGACAACCCGGTTGAGCGTTTCAATCAGCAAGCCGGCCGCCTCGTTCATCACCAATCCATTCTCATCGATTCGAAACTGGTATTCCGACTCCTTCGGCGCGGTCGCCTCGTAGCCCAGTTCATCCAGCGAGGCAAACATGGCTTCTCGTTCCACTTCGCCGCGGATCGACAGGAAGATCACGTAGTCCACCAACGCCGACAAGTCCTCATCCGGCACGGTCGCGAACGCGGGCATCGCCGATCCTCGCAGACCATGCTCCAGCACGGCCATCAAGTCACCGCGTGTTGGCTTGGCCTCGCGACGTGTCGATTTCCACTTGAAGATCCCGTGCCGAAAATTGCGTGGATAAGGCGATTGGAATCTTGACGTTGGCCCCACGCCATCGCCAGCAATCCCGTGACAGGCCACGCAATGTTCCCGGTACAGCCCAAAGTGCCTGTCGCCTTTGTCGCTGTAGACCGCTCCGCTGGCCCGCAGTAGACGATCGGGGTTCAGCAACTGACCGGCATCAATCGACGACAAGTGTTCGGCCGGCCAACCAGGTTCATTCGCGGTCCCGAACAGGGCTCTCACAGCGACGGCGACATCTTCCCTGGCCGCTTGGGTGGCGGACCCCGATCGACTGGCCAGGGTCAACGCATAGACGTCGTTGGTGGGGAAATCCTCGATTTCCGAATCGCAGCCCATCGAAAGCAGGCATGCGACACAGACGACTACCAGGCAGCCGCAGCGAGCGAGATAGGTGCGTACGGGGAAAGCGGCGGTCATGAACGAAACAATCAGTCGGGGAATTCCAGAGCAGTCCGTTTCATTCGTACCGCTGCGCTGCCGGGTCAGCAAACGACGCGAATTGTCGCACGCGTCTTGCTTCGGTCAGCGGCTACTGGAACTAACCTTCGAAGTTGTCGGCACCTACCATCACGGCGCCTAGGTCATTCATGCCCGGCTTCAATTCCAACTCGAACCGGTTGGACTTCCATTTCTCTTTCTTCCCGTCGATCATCACTTCTTCGAACTTGCCGAGCTCATGGTTCACTCGGAAGGTCACGTCCCTGTCGGTGGGCAAACCCTTGATCTCC
>JBCCUO010000052.1:0-10121 GCA_039196805.1 Planctomycetota bacterium
AACCAAAGACAATACAGTTGAAATAACAAAGATTGGAACAGCGAGACTCTTCCGTTCCGTCATGCGCGATCTCGACCATTCTTTCCAAGAACTTGGGGGATAAGAGAATGGCTTCCTTCAGTCCTAGGTTACGAAGCGAGTCCTGAATCGGCCGCAACGCAAGCGTTCGCCTCGCCTGCGCATGACTCCAGCCCGTCATGCCAAGCAGCAGACACGCGGCCAGAAATACCTTCGAATGTATCATTCCACCTTCCAGAAGGTTGCATCGTTACCAAGAGTGATATCTGACATATCAACGATCCGGTCAATAGCAAGTGTTTGGAGGTCGATCTGTCAGGTCGGGACTGGCCGACCGCGTATCAAGATTGGTTGGCGATGCCATAAGTGATTACGTGCAATGCCAAAGTGATCACTCTTGGCTTTAATGAGCGAGCGACTAACCGCTGCCGCACAGTCGCCAATCATTCCGTGATCGTAGGGTCCCCGGAAGGACGCTACGACCGGCGGAGCGGTCGGCAAATCTGGTACTTTCCGAGCGATCAACGACATTTACTGATTGGTTGTTCCAAGACCACATGAGAAGCTACGCCCCCAACGACCAGATTGAAAATGATCAGCCCCCGTCGGTGATTGGTCACCAGTGGGTACGTGTCGCTGCGGGTTTAGGCTTGCTCTTCTTCGTGGCGCACTCGGTGACGGTTGTTCTGACGTGCGCTGTCAAAGGATTCGACTGGGGCGTGAATGCTTGGGTTCTGGATCTCGCAGGTTTTCTTGCCGGCGCGTTCTTCGCCGTTCAGTGCTGGCTGTCTTCGACTCGCGACCCTCACGAGTTTCGAAGCGGCAATCGATGGATAGCCGTTTGGGCGGTCGCAACAGTGAGCTTCCGAGTCGTAGACACGTTGATGCTGTTCGGAGTCCTGAAGTGGAGCGAGATCTATGTGACGCCTACCGGTTGGGTGCTGTGGTCCAACGTCGTCAGCGAGGTCGTGATCGGGATGACATTTGCCATGGCAGCTCTAGTTGGCTCTCTGATGTTACTTCGTGACGCGCGTCGGCCACGATAGCGGAGAGTCAGAACGAGGAGCGTCAGGTTTTCGTATGGCGCGTGGGAAGACGGTGACACTCTTTCCTGTGCAGGCCGTATCATCGTGGCGTGGCATTTGATGATCTCGAGTGGGTTTGCAATCCGTATGGCCACGAAGGACACGACGACTCCGACCGCCGATTACCTCTATTCATCGGGCTGACGCGGATTCACTGGTTTGACTGTGAGAAAACACTCGCCACTTCGAATCACTCTTCGGGCGCTACTGGTCATCACGACGTTCACCGCCGTGTTTTTCGCTTGGGAAGTGCGCAAGTGGCACAATCGGAAAGCCGTTGCTGAAGCCGTGCGACGAAACAACGGGCTAGCTCATGATAAGGCGGTCGGCCCAGCATGGTTGCGAAACCTCGTCGACGATGAAGGGGCGTTTAGCCAGGTCAGGAGCATCGAGTTCGGACCTGGTTTCGCAGGTTTCGATCCAGAAAACCCGATCGGTGATGTCCAGCTACGCGACGCTCTATCACTGATACCTGCCGGAACACCGCTCGAGTACTTAGGGCTCAGTCATGCTGTGGTCACTGACCGATCAGCGCCTCTGATCGCAGGATTAGAGATTCAACACCTCAATCTCGACAACGCTTCGGGAATCACGGATGAAAGCCTCCGCAGAATCGCAGAGATTACTTCGCTCACAAAGCTGAACCTTGAAGGCACTTCGGTGACGGACACCGGTTTGTCCCAACTAAGTAGTCTGCAAAAGCTAGAAGAAATCGACCTGGGACGAACGGCGGTTGGCGATGCGGGACTAGTACACCTCTCGGGCTTGTTGCGATTGAGGGAGCTGGTTCTGGATGGAACTCGTATTACCGACAACGGACTTGAAGCACTCCGTCAACTCGACCAGCTGAGAGTGATCGCAGTCCGCGGAACGAGTGTGACTGCGGAAGGCGTCACGCAGTGGCGTCGCAGCATGCCACGATGCGTCATTGCGTCGGACCATTAACCTCAGTCCGTGTACCGGAACCACGCGGTTTGACGCCAGATTTCACTGCACAGCTTGAATGCAGGTGCGTGTCGATATGGCAGGTCGATCTCGCACGAGGTATTTTAGATGTGGTGTTTGCGGCCCTGATCCACGACGTTCGCGCCAGTTCATCGACTCGCTCAGTCCCTGGTCATGTTGTCGATGTCTCTCACCGCCCCGCCCCTTCAAGACGAACTTGACGATCTCATCCATGCTTGATCCGTTTTCGGTGCCGAAAACCGTTGAAAGGCTCATCCTGTCTCGAATGCTTCTCTGGCTAGGATGCGTTGCGTCGATCACCGTCCAGTGTGGCGTTGCGTCGGCTGATGAATCCAAAGCTGCTTGGATCTTCGACGGGACGATGGGGGACATGCGAACTGTTGGACAGGTCGAATCGAGTCGGCCCGGTCCGCGGCCACCCGAATTCCCCGACCTTGCCAGTGACAACACAGCGATCGAATTGGCCGGTGGGCATCTGGTTGTCAAAGATGCCGCCGAAGACGACACGTTTGCTTTTACGAACGGCGATGCGATCACGATCGAGGCGTGGATCCAGGTGGACCGCGCCAAGGCGAACCAGCCGGTCTATGTAATCGGCAAGGGTCGTACGGGGTCGGATCACTTCCCCGCGGACAATCAAAACTGGGCGTTGCGGGTGGTTCAGAAACTCGGATCGATGAGGGCCAGTTTTCTGTTTGCGACCGAGCCGTCGTCTAACGGTTCTTATTGGCATCGCTGGACAACCTACGCCGGGTTCGATCTGAACAACGGCTGGCATCACGTGGCGATCAGTTACCGCTTTGGTGATCCGTCATCGGTTCGCGGTTACATCGACGGCGTTCCGTCCGAAGGGTTCTGGGACATGAGCGGTCCGACCGACTTGCCGCCGGTGGTGGACGACGATGAGGTGTGGATCGGCTCTGGAAATGGCGGAAAGCCGTCCAACAGCTTGCAGGGTCGGATCGATCGGATCGGCATCTACCGACGACAACTCGGCGACCAGGAGATTGCGTCCTTTTATCGCCGCCTTGGCGGACCGCGGGCGATCCTGCCACAGCCGGAATTGATGCCGCAATTGGGCGATCTCACCTCCGGCCAAGTCACGTTGTTTTTGCACGAATCGATCCCAAGCCACACCAGATGGTTGCTGGATGGGGAAACCTACCCAGATCAATCGGTCACGACAACTTTGGATTCGTTTCTGCTCCCTCGGCTGCCGATCGTGTACGACGGCTGGGGCATTCGGCGTGACTGGAAACCGCCGCTGTTGGCGCGGATGGCGGCGGACGTTCGACTGCCGGCCGGCAATCACCAGATCCTGGTCCGAACCCGTTCGCTCGCCCGGTTGTGGATCGACGACAAGAAAGTGGCCGGCAATCCCGTCGCCCGAAAACGGGGCGGAAACGAAGAGCGAATCCGACCAGTGCCCCCACCACCGATGCCCGGAGGACGCCGTCTGGGGTTTAGCCAACAGGAATCGATCGCATCGTTTCGGATCGATTCAGAGCAAGCCGATCGCCCGCTTCGCGTCGTGCTGGAATGGACTGTCGGGGACAAAGACCGTCGTGTCCAAACGGGCGAGGTTTGTATTGCTATCCGGCCACAGGGACACCAGGAATTCTTCGTATTGGCTCCTGGCGAGATCGATTCGCGCCGGACGCTTCACGACGATGCCGTCCGCCGTCAGTTGTTGGACACGGAAAAGCAATTGCAACACGGAGATGATCACCGCCGCCGAGTCGCCGCTGAATCTCGTGCCGAGTATTGGCGTGATCGACACGAGCACGCTCGTGAAGTCGTGGCTACTCGGCAGGTCGATCCGCCACCGGGTAACGATCAGCATTCCATTGATCGGTTCATCGCCCAGAAGATTCAATCCGCCAGGAACAGCAAGCTTTCCGATGGCGATCAGGCAGCAACCTTCTACGGCGACGTCCTGCCGATTTTGCGGGACAAATGCGTCCGTTGCCACGGAGAGAAATCGCAGGGCGGATTGCGACTGGATTCCCGCGAAGCGGTTTTAGCGGCGGGCGAATCTGAGTTGCCGGCCGTTGTGCCGGGCGACCCGGACGAAAGCGAGTTGATCGTTCGCATTCGCGACGGCGACATGCCTCCGACGGAAGACGGACTGTCGGATCGAGAGATCCAAATCCTTCAAACGTGGGTCCGCGACGGGGCACCTTGGCCAGATCCACCCGTCGACCAAGATCGCTTGGTTGTTTCTCCGTCGATCGACGATATCACATTCTTGAGGCGGGCGTTCTTCGACGTTGTCGGTGTTCCGCCCACACAACCGGAGATCGACCGCTTTCTGAATGATCCTTCACCTGATCGACGATTCAAGCTGGTCGATCAGTTGTTGGAAGATGATCGATACGCCGACAACTGGGTGAGTCTGTGGCTGGACTTGCTGGCCGAAAACCCAACGCTGCTGAACGTGTCGATGGGCAGCACCGGGCCGTTTCGTTGGTACCTGTATGATTCGCTGCGAGATAACAAGCCGCTTGATCGAATGGTCACCGAGTTGATCTTGATGCGGGGCAGCGTGGCCCGCGGTGGAAGTGCTGGATTCGGGATTGCGGGCGAGAACGATGCACCAATGGCGGCCAAGGCTCACGTCTTGGCGTCGACATTCTTGGGGGTCGAAATGGGATGCGCCCGTTGCCATGACGCACCCTATCACAGCGTGACGCAGGAGGACCTGTTTTCGCTGGCAGCGATGCTCTCTCGCAAGCCCGTTGTGCCACCGGCGACCAGTCGTGTTCCCGATGCGTTTTTTGAAAACAATCCACGGCAATCCCTGATTCGTGTGTCACTGCCGCCGTATCAAGAAGTTGCACCCGAGTGGCCGTTGGCCGACTTGATTGGCATGCCCGACGATGGCGTGGAACGCTGGGTCGGCGACCCGAATGATGCGCGAGCTCGGTTGGCGGCACTGTTCACCAGCCCTGACAACGGACGGTTTTCTCAAGTGATCGTCAATCATCTTTGGAATCGCCTGATCGGAGCGGGGATCGTGCAACCGGTTCACGATTGGGAAGGTGCAAAGCCGAGCCATCCCAAGATGCTGGCCTGGCTGGGCGACGAGTTGGTTGCCCATGAGTACGACATGCAGCATGTCCTGCGTCTGATTCTGACGTCCGATCTGTACTCGCGGACTGCGACGGGAAGCAATCGCGATGCCGACGCCGATTCACGGTTCTTTGCCGCTCCCGATCCTCGACGCATGATCGCCGAACAGGTGGTTGACTCACTGTTCGTTGCGACGGGGCAGGAGATGGATGTCGAAGAACTGACGTTTGTGCATGACAACTCGCACCCCATGAAGAAACGCTTGTCGCTGGGCAAGCCAAGTCGAGCGTGGATGTTTGCCGGAATGGGCAACGAACGCGATCGTCCCAGCCTGTCGATGCCGCAAGCACAAGCTGTCGTCGATGTGTTGAAAGCATTCGGCTGGACCGGCACTCGGCAGCAACCGATCCCGCGACGAGACGTCGAACCAAATGTGCTGCAACCGGGGATCTTGGCCAATGGCGACCTGAGCAAGAACCTGTCACGCGCGGCGTGGCAAAGCGAGTTGGCCGATTTGGCTCGATCTGTCGCCTCGGTCGAGGATCTGGTCGAATCGTTGTTCTTGCGGTTTTTGACGCGGAAACCGACTGAAGTCGAGCAAGCGTTCTACACCCAGGCCTTGGGACAAGGCTTCGAGACCCGTTTGGTCGCGGTCTCCGACAGCAAGGTCCCGTTGCCCGATCCGCCGTTGCCCGTGTCGACTTGGACCAACCACCTATTGCCAGAAGCGAACGAAGTTCAGTTGGAACGACAATCTCGTGTTCGTCGTGGGCCTCCCGTCGATCCGAGTTTGCAATCGCAGTGGCGTGAAGTGTACGAAGACGCCGTGTGGAGTCTGATCAATCATCGCGAATTTGTGTGGATGCCATGAGACCGAATCGACGTGCCTTTCTGACCTCCGCTGCAACGGCGACCGGATGCTCGGCGCTGCACTCAGCGACTGCGTCCCCGTCGTTGAATCGGCTACGCGGAGACGCCCAGCATGTGATCTCCATTTGGTTGGGCGGCGGGATGGGACAGATGGACACCTTTGATCCCAAACGCAAAGGTGACCCCAAAAGGAAGGAGGCCGGGTCGTACTACGATGCGATTGAAACCACGGTGCCAGGAGTGCAGGTCTGCCAATTCTTGCCGAAGACGGCGCGGAAGATGGAACACGTCACTGCGGTTCGCACGGTGAACCATGACGTGATCGACGAGCATGCCGCGGCGACCAACCGGATGCACACCGGTCGGGACATCAGCGGTACGATCACGTATCCATCGATCGGGTCGATCGTGGCGAACCGTCGATCGGCTGCCGATCCGAACGCGCCACCGTACGTGCTGATCGGTTACCCCAACGTGACTCGCGGTCCAGGATTTCTGGGAGCGAAGGACGGATACTTGTACTTGACCGACACCAGCCGAGGTCCGGCCGGGTTGTCACGTCCCGACGGTATCTCGCCGTCCCGCCAAGCTCGCCGCGAAGCGTTCTTGAAAACGCTGCAAGCCAGTGGGCGGCAGACCGCTTCACGTGTTGTTCATGACTATGACCAAGCGATCGAGCAAAGTTTGCGATTGAGTGGTCCCGAGTTCAGTCGCGTCTTCGATCTCAGCAGCGAACCGGATCAGCTTCGTCGCGACTATGGCGGCGAGTTTGGGCAGCGTTGTCTGCTGAGCCGTCGTTTGGTCCAACGTGGTGTGAGATTTGTCGAAGTCAGTCACAATCTGAATTTCTTGAACGGTGCCGGCTGGGATGTTCATAACAAAGGGATACTGGACCAACACAAGTTGATTGCCGAATTGGACGACGCGGTTGCGACGTTGATCGGCGATCTGAAAGAGAAAGGGCTGCTTGATCAAACGCTGGTGATGATCACCACGGAGTTTGGCCGGCCGCCAGAGTTCGATTCCGGAGGCGGTCGCGGGCACCAGAGTCGTGCTTTCACATGTGTGCTGGCAGGCGGCGGGTTGAAACATGTTGGTGCGTACGGGCAAACCGACGAGCTTTCCAAGAAGGTCGTGGCCGACCCGGTCAGCGTGCCTGACTTCTTTGCCACCGTTTGTGCCGCGATGCAGATTGATCCGGCCGAGAACCTGTACGACGGTGATCGACCGGTCCCGATCACGAACGGCGGTCAGCCGATCGCCGCGTTGTTTGGCTGACAGAAGCTAACGCCCGTAGGGTCTTCCCCGGCCGAGAGCACCGACACGCAGCGTTGTTCTGCGTCGGATCCTCACGCAAGCGGGAGGGTGACTGTCAGCGCAACTTCAAAACTGACGCGTTGGGTTGCGGGTGAGTTGACGCAAGCAAACTGACAGAAACAATTTGCCAATGCTAGCGCAACACAGGGTGGCGCTGCCCAGCTAATCGATCCTGATCCAGTCAACCAGAATCTCAAATGGTCCCGGCTTCTTGTCACCGAGCAAGATCCCTACGGACTGGACCTGGCTGGGGGTCAGTCGCATGTTTGGCATACGTCGGCCGAATGAATGGGCGACAAACTTGTTTACGGGAAGCCTCACTTCGGTCCAGTGATCCGCCTTGGTTTCAAAGTCCATCTGGTACGAGAACGCGGTACGGCGGCTGGGTGTGTAGAGATTAAATGTGTAACGCCGTCCGTCACCCTTGACGCGTAAGACAATCGATTCGCCTGGATCCAGCCCAAGTGACCCCGTTGGCCGCGATCGGACCGAAGCGAACCCGCCGTTATTCTGGAGCGAAAGGTTGCCACGGAACCGCATCGCGGATTCGCCGGATGTCGTCTCGACGATCTTTGCCTGACTCGTCGATCGACCACCCATGACGCCGTCGTTGACGATCTGCCAATTCGATGCATCCGCCGCTTGCGAGAATCCAAACAGATCAGCCAACACTTGGGCCGAAACCAGCTGGGGCAGCACCAGGATCACGGTGATGAAGCAAGAGTAACGAAACAGTGAGTTCATGTGTTGGCCTGATTGCCGAAGCTGCGAACCGTCAACATAGTAGACGGATAGCAACTAGGGCTATCGGCTGTGCGTCAACGGCTGGCTCGGTCATTGCTGCTGCGATTGCTGTTGCCGCTTCCACTCGTCTGTTAGCATCCCAGCGTAGCCCCAGTTCTCTTCGTCGATTTCTTGGATGACGACGTGAATGTGCTCCGGTTGTTTGCCGAGTTCTTCGACCAACGCTTCGGTGATGCGTCGAACCAGCTGCGATTTCTGCTGGCGGGTCGCGCCATTGGTGATCTGGACGTTGATGTACGGCAAGGTTGTGGGTCTCAGGGGAAAGGGTGGGATGGCTGCTAACGAGACTCGCCTACAGGCCACATGCTAGCGGCTAGATCCACGAGCGCAGACGACAGAAGCCAGCTGACATCCCCATCAAAGTACTAGCAACCGGGAGTGGAGGTGCACCGTCATGCCGACTCATTCTGAAGAACGGGCCGACGTATTGCGTTCAGCGTACGCTGCCTTCCATCGCCGTGACGTCGACGCTGCCCTTCGATTCATGACTCCGAACGCGACGTGGCGGGCGGCCATGTCGAGGCAATGGACCTGCCGTGATTGATTTTGGTGACTTCGGAAGCGATTCGTTGACTTAACGCAGAAAAACTGTTCGCTCGTCATGGCGAGATCGCTTTGTCAGGTGGCGAACTCATCGCGTGTTCGTCGGACTGTGGCGGTGTTCGGTAGAGACTTCGTCGTCTAGCAACAGGCTTTAGGAAGTAAGGGGTCGCAGGTCGGATGATTTGCAGAAACGCATCTTCGCCGAAAGCGTTGCCAGGTTTTCAGGGTCGCCGAGCTTCTTTGCGTGTGCAACCGACCGAAGTGGTTGAGGCCGCAATTCAAGCGGGACTTTGGTTTGTCGCTGTGATTGCCGTCGTCCTGCTCATGTTATGGTTGCTCCACACTCGGGAAGCATCCTTGGTCCAAACGACGCCGCTGCCGACGCTCTCGATCGGTTCGGGGCTTTCACCCCGCGTGTTGGACTTTGAAGTCCCGGCGGAGGAAGCATCGCTGCTTGCAGCGGAGCCGATCGCGAAGCAGGTTGAGAGGATCGACCGTATTGTCGATGAATTTACCGAACGTGGCATCGGGGATTCGAGGCCGGCGTCCTCGGCATCGCCGGGTGGCTCGCGACTTGGTCGGACCGTCGAGAGTGGAGACATCATCCCTCGTCACAAGCGTTGGCAGCTTCAGTTTCGCGCCGGCGATCTTGCGGACTACGCTCGCCAGCTGGATGACCTTCAAATGGAGCTTGCTGTGCTTGGCGGTCAGGTTCAAGGGTTGGACTACATCTCGAATCTGTCCGGTGAGCTGCAGGTGCGTCACGCCGACCGGCCAAGCGAAGAACGCCGTCTATACTTTTCTTGGAAACGCCCGAACCGGCTGCTTGGCTACGAACAGCAGCTTGTCCAAAGCGCAGGTCTAGATCCGGAGGGTCGCATTCTTATTCGCTTCATTCCAGCGGAACTTGAGCATCGACTGGCAGTGCAAGAGCTGCAATACGCTTACTCCAAAGGGCACGAATGGGTCGGCGAGATCGCTAAGACCGTTTTTGAGTGCCAGACCCGAGGGGACGGCTGTAAGTTTATCGTTGTCCATCAACGATATCGCGCGGCGAGGACGTTGACCCCGAGCGGGGACTGACGACTACTTGCGATCAATGGGAACGCGGGTCGCGAATGGTCCAACATCCGTTGGACATTCCGCCACCCGCCAGCGCACATCCGAGCCCAACCCAAATCAGCGTGTCTTCACGCATCGCAATTCCCGTGATCAGGAGCCCCATGCCGATCGCAGTAAATCCGATGGCTGGGATCAGTTGGCCAAGCTCTGGTGATCGCCACACGGCGATGCGACGGCCGGATCGCGGCGGTCTCCATGCTGCGGTCAGCATGTATCCGCCACCCAACAACAACCCCATGCCGATCCATCCAAAGGGTGTGTCAAACCCTCCCGGAATCACGATTGCGCCGACCCAGAGAAACGAAAAGCCGTGGCACAGGACGC
>JBCCUO010000053.1:0-10115 GCA_039196805.1 Planctomycetota bacterium
CAAGTTGTAGTTGTTGGTGAAAACATGAGACGGGTTGGTGCATTCTCACGTATGGTCGAAAGCGCAGGTGGTCGGTCGGTAACCTACGCTCCCCGCAATTGGTCTGGCTTGAACAGAAACTCGCTTGAAGCGAATCGTAGCTGGATTCGGTATTGGGCAAAGGAAAATGGAGCGACCGTTATCGACATCGGTCGCCAGTCAACGATTAGGCCCGACGGTCCAAGTCCGTTTTATGGACTCGAGAATCGGTCTCTTAACCGATGGAACATTTACACGCCGTTCAGCGAATAGGCGTTGCCGGGAGCTTGCAATGAGTATTCCACAAAAAGACGTTGATGCGTTTAGTGCGGCAGTTTCTAAGTATTTTTCGTTCCTTGAGGATGACTTTCAATTACAACCTAGGGGCGTCGTCACTGTCGATGATGATCCTCGTGATTCGTATGTTGTTTCGAAGTTTCGACAAGATGAATTTCGAATCGATGTTGCCTGGAACCCGTTTGCCCTGTCCCTCAGCGTGTTGATTCGTATCGAGAACGAAAAACTGGGGCGACGGGATCGGTATGTTTACCTCGAGCCGTTTATTGAGTTCGTGAGTCAAGGGGCGACCGCGCCACTTGTTCCACAAATCTATCCTGGCATGACTGTCGGTAACATCGAGAAAGCAATGCAACGCCGAAAAGAACTGTTTGCCGGCGGCGTTGAGGCGCCGCTACACGAGCTAGCGAGCAGGCTAGAGCTCCATATTTCGAACATTCGCAGTTGTGCTGCGAACACGATTCGAGATTATCAGGTTTGGTATCAATCTCGCGGCAAAGCCGCTTAATTCTGAATCGCCGCGTCGATGGACGTCATCGAAGGTGAATGGCGACCAGTAGCGGCGAAACCTCGGTTGATGATCCAACTAAAACAGACGGCCACTCGCCGGTGCCGCCGGGGCCACTGACCTTCGGTGCCGACTCATTGCGATATGCCGCCGGTGCACTCGCTGTCGGGCGCTGTTGGGGACACTTACCTTCCCATGGTGTCCGCCGGTGACACTCACCTGCCCACTGTTGCGGCGAGCTGCCGACGTAGTGATCGGTTGCATCTGTCTTCCGCGGCGAACCCGAGTGGAGCACTAATAGGAGTAGCTAACAAGAATCGTCCATCACCAAAGCCGCAACGCGGTGCCCAGCCACTACCAACGCAAGAAACGATCGGCCGCCTATCACGCATGGGAGTCGATCCCACACGATCAAGGGAGTCGAGCGAACATGAACTTGAAACCAAGTCAGCCAACGCAAAAGCGGCGCCCTCCAGCTATACTCTCGTCGATTTCTGGACCCTGGACGAGCAAGTGCGATGAAGATTACGTGGTTCATTGTTGTGTCGATCGTCGGCCTCTTTCCTTGGAATGCGACGGCCGCGCTGGTCGATGGGTTTGACAACGGAGTGGTGCAAGACGCTGATTCCTCCCCAGGTTTCTGGGGTACAACATCGTTTGGAGGAACAGCAAACGAGATCTCCGAATCGGGTGGTAATTTGACGTTTACGATTGGTGATGATGATGGCACCAACGAAAGTGACTTCGGTGGGGCATCAATCTTCAGCAACAGCTTTCGGTCTGACTTCAACTTCCTCTCTCGCCAGGTGATGATCGAGGTAAGGGGCATACAGTTTTCAAGTGTGGGGAATCCATTTGTTAGCACCAACCAACGCCACTTGCGTGTTGGTTTTGTCTCCTCTGGAAACACAGCGTTTGCTGCCGACGACGCAGTGTTTGTCCGCATCTTCGAGACCGGTGTATCGATTCGCTCAAAGGTGAATGAGGCCAACTCGAATGGCCAAGGATCGGAACAGGCAAGTCTTGGCAACATCAACGGCGTCGGTGGGGTGGACTTGATCCTCGAGCCCGGATCCACGGACATGGTTGACTACTCTCTCACGGCTTACTTCCCCAGTGGCTCAATCGCTGGCTCGACGTCTGGTTCGTTTGCGTTTGATTTTTCGCAGTGGGATCAGGGCGACGAGTCGGCGCGGCTACTTGTCATGGCGCAGGAACTTGATGTTCCTGGAGGTGATCAGGTTTTTACCGCCTCACTTGGATCAATCTCAGTCACGGCCGTACCCGAACCATCGACCAGTTGCCTAGCATCGTTGGCCGCCCTGGCCGTTTTGCTGAAACGCTGCCGCAGGGGACACTCACACTCGCGGGTGGCAGCGGTGTAGCACGCATATACGCATCCGTTTCCATTGGTCTTGGACCAAATGGCACGCGCGGTGGCGCAGCGATTCACTCTCCCAGCCTGGCGTTCTGTCCGCGAACGTTTCCTTTGGAGACGAAAGGCGGTCTTGCCGACGGCAGAAAAACCTACGATGCAAATCGCTGCAAAACGGCCTTCGAATGGACTCGTTACATAACGTTCAGAGAGGAGTTCGTTGGTCGCTGACTGGGACTGTAGGGCAGGCGCACCGTTGGTGATCGTGGTGAGTTGATTCAACGAATCGTTGAGCATGTCGACCCTGGGGACAAAAACTTTGAATTCCCGTCCGCGTCGAATCTCGTTGACGTAACTGCAGGACCGAACTGGCTGAGCACGGTCAGACGAATTACCCGAAAGGACTGTCTTTGGATAAGTCGGTGTGCAGGGACATTCGCCAGCGCCGTGATCGTTGCAAGATCGTGGGGCAACGTTCCCGGATCCAAAGCCCGTTCGGGATTCGCGAATAGGCGAGTCGGAAATGGCGAATCTGCTGCCCTTCGCGTCGCTGCCTGACGGAGGCATACTGTTGCCTTGTCTCCCTCTTTTGTCGCCTCGTCTCCCTGCACGCAAATCCCCTCATGAAGTCCATGGATAAGATCGTGTCGCTCTGCAAGCGACGCGGATTCCTCTTTCAGTCCAGCGAAATTTACGGCGGTATCCAAGGGTTTTGGGACTATGGCCCGCTGGGAGTCGAGCTGAAACGCAACCTGAAGGACGCTTGGTGGCGGGACATGGTCAGCGGCCACAACGAGCTGAAACAGCTGGCGGGTGCCCCCGGCACCTTCGAGATGACGGGACTCGATTGCACGATCATCATGCATCCGCAGGTCTGGAAGTGCAGCGGTCACTACGACCTGTTCCACGACTCGATGGTCGACTGCCGTGAATCAAAAAAGCGGTATCGATTTGATCAGGTCCGTGGTCGCTGGGTCGAATACCAAGACAAGAAAGCGTTTGTCAGCACGCTGGCGGAGGCGGCCGAAGAGTTGGACGACGTCCGACGACGCGGCATGAAGTTCTTCAAACTACGAAACAAAGACGCCGATAAGCTGACTGTCAGCGACGAATCGCTGTCGCTGGATCAACTGGATAACACGACGCAGGTGCTCGCACCGGACGCGAAGTCGCTCGACACGCTGACCGAGCCTCGTGAGTTCAACCTGATGTTCAAGACGACACTGGGAGCACTTGGTGGCGAGGAGGATGCCGCCTTCCTACGCCCCGAGACCGCGCAAGGCATCTTCGTCAACTTCAAGAATGTCGTCGACAGTAGTCGTGTTCGAGTCCCCTTTGGAATCGCGCAGGTCGGAAAGAGTTTTCGCAACGAAATCACCCCGAGGAACTTCACGTTCCGGTCTCGCGAGTTCGAGCAGATGGAGATTGAGTTCTTCTGCCACCCCGATCAATCGCAGCAGTGGTACAGCTACTGGCGCGATCGGCGATTGGCCTGGTACAAGGGATTGGGCCTATCTGACGAATCGCTGATCATGCGCGAGCATCATCAAGAGGAGCTGGCTCACTACAGCGTCGGCACGGCGGACATTGAATACGCGTTTCCGTTCCTGCCCGAAGGCGAATACGGCGAACTGGAAGGGATCGCGCATCGCGGCGACTTTGATCTTCGCAGCCACATGGAAGGAAAGTTGGACCCCGCGACGAGTCCGATGGAAGTCGAAAAGGGTGAAGACGGCAAGCCGAAGCATCGGGGCAGTGGCAAAGATCTGACGTACCGGGACGAGGTGACCAACGAGAAGTTCGTGCCGCACGTGATCGAACCATCAGCCGGCGCCGATCGCGGGGCACTCGCGTTCCTGTGCGAGGCGTACGACGAGGATCAAGCACCGGACGAGAACGGCAAGATGCAGGAGCGGACGGTGATGCGATTGCATCCGCGATTGGCACCCATCAAGGCAGCCGTCTTCCCGATGATGAAGAAAGGGGAGATGGCGGACGTGGCGAGCGACATCTACGCGGAGCTGAAGCCGCATCTGAACGTCTACTACGACGCCAAGGGCGCCGTCGGACGACGTTATCGCAGGCAAGACGAAGCTGGCACGCCGTATTGCATCACTGTCGACGAACAAAGCCTCACCGATCAGACCGTGACGATCCGCGATCGAGACAGCAGAGAGCAAAGCCGTTTGCCGATCCAAGAGCTGTTGCCCACGTTGATCGAAAAGACGCAGTAGCGTCCATCGAGTGCGGTTGCTCGCTACCGCTTTGGCTCTTCCGGTCTTGGTGGGTTGCCACTGAGTGCGATGCGCGTCGTGCAGCGGGGATCGAAAGCGATGGCAAGCCATCGCACTCCAAATCGTCGCGGTCGGACCTAACGTTGAATGGATAGCCGTTTCCGTAGCGTGTCGATGGCGTTGTCGATCGGCTCGAGGCTTTTTGAGGCAAACGCGTTGGGAGATACCTTGACGAAGTCGTCCAACCTCTCGCGGTGGCGCGTCAGCAGCTGGTAAGCCGCCTGGGCATCGTGGGTGTTGTGTGACCAGAACGAAAGCGTTTTCTTCCAGAAATCGCTGTACACCAGCTGGACGATGGGGGATGACTGCCTCTGTCCCATCGCCATCAGCGGTGCCATCGGTTGCTCATCGGCATGCCGCAAACGCAGCTCGATCGCCTGGAGCCATTCCGTTGGGGACTGCTCCGAGACGTATTCGTAGACGAGCGGGTCGTAGACCGATCCATAGGTGTGCTGAGCGTGAGCGAGAACAGCGATGACCAATCGCGGTGGGAGCTCCAACTCGTCGGCCCGAGCCCATTGAACCAAGAGTCGCAACTCGTCTGGTAGCAGGGACAGCCGATGTACTGCGAGGTTGTTGCCGCCGGGCGATAGACCTAGCTTTGACTTCAGCTCCGCGTGCGAGTCGAGTGCCGCGGTTCCCTCGTCCACACGTTGATGCAGTTCCCCCTTGATCCATTCTCCACTGGCGGCGTAGATGTCCTTTCCGTTGTGTCGCTCCAAGACACTCGCGAACTCCATGCCGATTGTGACCACCCCAGACTCGAGTAGGCCTTTTTGATTCGCCGAAAGATTGGGGCGAAGTTTGTTCCACTTCTTGCCAAGCTGGCCAAGCAGGCGTTCAGCCTGCTTGAAACCATCGGGTGTCGAAACCAGTCGATTCAGTTCAGCCAGGTTCTGTTCCCGGAGCGAAGCGGTTTGAAACTCATTCATGCCGTAGAAGAACGCGTTCAGCCCGTGCAGGGTTGCCGCAAAGCCCTTGACGTTCACTGCACTGAGCGATCGCTCGAACACGCCGAGGCCCGGCTCCGGGAGATACTTCGGCAAGACATCTTGGAACGATTCGTTGAAGCTGGAGTTGGAATGAACGGTTGCGAATCGATCGGCACTGCTCAAGCTTTCTTCCAAGCAAGTTTCACGCTGGACGGAATCACGAGAAAGGATTTCGACGGCACGAATGGCAGTGACAGCTGACGTGGATTCCTGTTCCCGTTCCAGGACTCCGAGCCAATGCGCCAGATCTTTTCCCTGGTAAAGCTTGGAAGTCGTGTCGGGCTTGAGACGGCTCGCCGTCGGTCGAGCTGATCGAACATTGAAGTGAGCGAATTCTGGTGGAAGCTCGCCGATTCTCGGTAGTCCAGATTGCATCGATGTCTTGATCGATCCGTCGTCGGCAAGTTCCGCCCAGGTAATGCGCTTCGCTTGTTGATCGATATAGACTCGTTGGTCAACTTCTCCATCCGCATTTTGGTCGACATCACGATAAACCTCCTTGCCGTTCAAATAGTAGCACCAGCGATCGATCTTCTTGTCGCGAAGCGTATCGAAGAAACGTCGGACGATGCGGCCGTCTGAGTGGCGGAGCTCCCAACCGACGGACGGCAGCATCGTGATGCTGACGACCGAAAGTTCCTCTACATCGGCGGGTATGTCGTACTCGACTTGAGAGTCTGTCGGCTTCATTGCCAGACACTGCTCCACGGTCGGGCCTTCAGACTTGGAGATTCCAACCGCATCCAGTTCCTTCGCCCTGTCCTGGTTGGCGGTCTTCTGGAATGCGGCCTCACTCTGTTTCTCTTCCACGGCCACCATCGATGCCTGCCGACCAAGGATGACGACTCGATTCTGGTTCAATTCGAATCCGTTTACTCCCTCAATCCGCACGTCGTACGTGCCTTGACGCAGCAACAACTCGTTGTCGCCGGATCGAATTTGCAGGCGTTCAACGACCTGCTCGTTCTGACGAACGACCACCGTCACGTTGTCGCTGGGTGACTCGATGATAAGTTTGCCGCTTTGCGTGCGTAACTCTAGAAATAGTCCTCCGCAGAGCACGATGGCCACCAGACTGGCGATCAACAGCGTGCTCGTTGTCCAAGCTCGCGGCGGATTTGACGGTAGTCGCGGCAAGCCTTCGATCTCATAGGCCACCGTTGATGGAGGCGGATCCTCACGGTCGCTGGCAGATTCGGCATTACGGAGAAGTGTTTGAAGTCGGGCGCCCCGGGAATGCGGCTCCAGAGACTCGGCCAATATGGCCGCTGTTGGCCGTGACTTTGGGTCCAGATCCATCGCTTCGACGAGCAGCCCGCAGAGTGACTCTGGGAGTTCGGCACGCAGCGCCTTTGGATCGGGCGGAGGCAACTGCGTGACGTCCAACACCTGCGCCGCTAGCCCACGTTTGTCACGATGGGCGGTCCGGCCGGTCAGGAGTCGGAACAGTGTTGCTCCCAGTGAGTAGACATCCGACGCGGGGCTGGCTCGGCGACAGTCCAGCAACTGCTCGGGAGCCATGTACGCGAGTGTTCCCAGCAGGTGGCCAACCGTGGTCAGTCGGTCGTCGACGTATAGCGGATCGTCGCCAGGCAGTACCAGGCCCAGGTCCAAGATCTTGACGACACCATCCTCCGTAAGCATCAAGTTCGATGGCTTGATATCGCGATGGGCCAGGCCATGCTCGTGAATGTGTTCCAGACCGACAGCCGCTTGCCGGACGATCTCGCACGCATCGGAAATGGAAAGCCGTGAGAGTCGCGAAGCAATGCGACCGACGTCCAGCCCTTCTAGGTACTCCATCACCAGGTAGTGCCACGATCCGTCTTCGCCAGCGTCGGTTGCCTGAACGATGTTGGGATGTTGAAGCGAGGCAACGGTCGTCATTTCACGATGGAAGCGGTCAAGCCAGCCGGGCTTTGTTGTCGGCTCATGACGCAGCAGTTTGATGGCACACCGTCGCTTTAGGTGCGGGTGCTCAGCCAAGCAAACCGTGCCCATTCCTCCTCGGCCGATCACGGTCGAAAGGTGATACTTTCCTACTTGTTGGACTAGAGGCTTGGGTTGATCCGCAATGGCGTCTGAATGAAGCAAGTGGATCACGGCGGCTTGACACGCAGACTCGTCCGCCAAACGGTCAACGCTGGACGCTGCGATCGGCGAGAGTTGCTGCCGGGCAACGGAGTCCGTGATGGACTGGCAGACCTTGCACTCATCGATGTGCGTCGTGGCGTTCTGGAGCTCTTCGCCGAATAGTTGCCCGTTGAGAAGGCGAGACAGTTCGTCGACGGAAAGGCATTGGGAAGTCGGGGCGATCACGCGGGTTCTCCGTTTCGAGGCGTTACGTGCTGACTTCCACACAACGATGCGATTGGACACCTGCTGTCAGATTCCAAGCCTTTTCGGAAAGAAGAACTACACGATTCCATCGAGTTCCTGGCGGAGGCGACTCAGGATGCGGGCTCGAGCCTTGTAGATCGCCCAGCGACTGACGCCCATCTCTTCAGCCACATCAGCCGGTTGGCGTTCAACAACGACGGTTTCCCAGAACATTCGCCACGTCCGCGGATCATACTTCTGGCGAAGGATTTCAAGCATCGAAGACTGAGCCTGCGCGTCGTCCTCGGTTTTCGTACATGGTGGCTCATCAATGCCGGATGCATCTTCATGGGGCTGCGACTCCAATTGCTTCAGCCGCCGGTACGCAGTGCTGCCACCTAGCGCACGCAAGTCGTCTTGGCGTCGCTGAAGGTCGCGCATTTTGTTTCGCGCGATCGTCCAGAGCCAGCCGCGGAAGGAGCTTCGGCCTGTTTCGTACTCAAACCTCGGAAACGCTGCGATCGCGGCAACAAGCGTGTCCTGCATGATGTCGGCAGCATCGGCCGATTGCACCCCACAGCGTCGGACCCACCGATACACGATCGGGCCGTAGACCTGAACGATCGTGCGCAGGCCGTCGTCCTGACCCATCTTTGCTCGCTCAATCAGCGATCGATGGGTGGACGGTTCCTCTTCGGTAGAGATCGATTGACGAAAGTCCACGGCATTGGCCTGCGAGTCGTGAAGCAATGACCATTATCGTAAGCGGTCCGCGGATAGCCGTCAGCGGTTGGCGGTCAGCGGTCAGCGGTCAGCGGTCAGCGGTCAGCAGTTGGCAGTTGGCAGTTGGCAGTTGGCAGTTGGAAGTTGGAAGTTGGAAGTTGGAAGTTGGAAGTTGGAAGTTGGAAGTTGGAAGTTGGAAGTTGGAAGTTGGAAGATTTGGTTGCGGCAAAAGGAGAACTCAAGTGAACACCGATTTCAGCGGCAAGTCGGACGAGAAGAGTGGCGGTTCCATCGAAGAAACGCGCTGTGTGCCGCCTGCGGTGAAGAAAGTCCCGATAGTGTACGAATCTTGCTGAAAGCGGGTGTTCTTCGCCCAACGGTGGGGATGCCCGGACGTTGCTGAGATGCGGCCAACCTGGCAAACCGTTCCCAACTTCGCTCTGCGACGGCCCCCTCATCCCCAGCTCTTCTCCCCCGCAAAGCCGGGAGGAGAAGGGAGCCAGCGCGAGATGTGTAGACAACAATGCCCGGAGGGGAGGTGAAAGATGTGCAGGTACCAATGCCCGCAAGCGGGAAAGTGAATCATGGTGGTGTTCACCGAGCACTGACGATGATTTTGGAATTCGTGAGCCTCTGAGGCGGCGGATGTTGCATTGATGGGTGGACAGACACCAACACACTTTTTGGGAGACAAACGATGCCCGCTAAATTGATGCAACCCGCTGTCGAGTCCCTTGAGGCTTTGCTTAACCAGGCACGCGAAAGCCAGAGCTGGTTTCAGCCCAAAGTGCAGGTCTTCGCGACGGCGACTGGAGGCACCACGGGGCCAGTCGGCCTGAAAGCGGACAAGGCCAACGGATCCAGGCCGTCTGCCCGGGCCTATCAGAAAGCAGGGGAAAAGGGCGATTTTCGTTACATTAAGGACATGATTCGCACGTCCGTGTCGTATCCCAACTGTGGAGCAGCCGCCAGCGCCCTGGCGATGGTCACGAATCACTTTACGGTCGTCGAAGCCAAGGACCACTTCACTCAACCCAAGCCAGGGGGATACGTGGACTTCAACCTGATCGTCGTGAATCCAATCAACGGTCATCTGTGCGAGTTGCAGATTCATTTCGACTCGATGCTGCACGCAAAGCACCATGGCGGACACAAGGCCTACAAGGTCGAACGTGCCTCCTCACAAGGTGCGAAGATTCGTCAGATGAGCGACCCCAAGGCGCGAGCACGGGTTCAGCGTGCACTTTGGAAAGGTCAGTCGGCGTACTGCAAGTCCCGAGTGGGACTGCATCATGATCCCGATCGTCAAATGATGATGACGCGATTCCGACAGCTGGAGGCTCGAGCACGCGGCAACGCTTCGGCGCTGGTCGGTTGATGAAGAAGCTTTCAGCTTTCAGCGGTTAGCTGTTGGCGGTTAGCGTCAGCGTTTGGTAGCGAGCTTTCCAAGGTTTGTCAGAGAAACAGAAGGCCCCGAGTTGGTTCAAAAGCCAATAGCAAGCCTGCTTCATTGCTCAAGCGACTTGAGCACATGAAAGGGCATGTTGGCTCCACGTTTCGCCCAGGTAAATTCGGAGACCAAGTCCTCA
>JBCCUO010000054.1:0-10115 GCA_039196805.1 Planctomycetota bacterium
ATCGCGGTACTCGTACCCAGCATCGCCGTGCTCGTACTGGGCATCGCGGTGCCGCTGGCGCCACGTCGGCTGATTCAACTTGGATCCTTCCGAGTCGCGCTGGACACTGGGTGACCGCGCAGATCGGAGCGTCTGGGAGACAGCCGCGCGTACTCCACGTCACACCGACTTTCGAGCCCGCTGAGACTCAATCTGCTCCAGCGTGTAGAGCTTTCCTTGGCCGGCTCCTGGGCAGACGTCGCACGTTTCACGCCAGGCACGTTTGCTGGTCAGATTGCTATCCCAAAAGGGCCAAGTTCGACACTGAACGGGTCGAGCCGAATAGACGAGGCACTTTCGTGATTCAGGGTCCAGCAAGATACAGTCACCATCAGGATACTCCTTCAAGCTCTGTTGCGACCCGACCTGACGAACGAAGCGATCTTCAAACGCGTCCCTCTCCAGGTTCATCAACTCCGCCATCGAAGAAATCTCTTCCGTATCGACGTACACAAAACCCGGATCGCCACTGCAACATTCGCCGCATTGAGTGCAGGTGAACGAAAGCCCCTGATGGTACCAAGGCTTGCTGGAGGCCGAGTTCGAGGAAGTCTCAGACATGTAACGAGCTTACCAGATTCGCAATGCATTCCAAAGCGAAGTCGAGCTGCTGATCAGTCGTCGCGGGACCAGGGCTAAGACGAACCGTGCCGTCCGGCGTCGTCCCAAGGTACTGGTGAATCTTGGCGGCGCAGTGCCATCCCGCGCGGACTTCGACTCCAAACTCCGCATCCAAGATCGCAGCCACATCGGTCGACGGTATGCCGGCAACGGTGAAGCTGACCAGCGGCAAGCTCGACTCAGGATCGGTATGCACCGTGACGCCGGGAAGCGAATTCAATGCAGCGACCATCCGTTGCTTCTGGGCATGGCCGCGTGCAGCGCGTCTTTCGTGCTCTCCCGCAGCCCAAGCAAGCAACCCTGCTTTCCAACCCGCGATCGCGGGAACATTGACGTTACCCGGTTCCAGTTTTTGGGGCATCCGCGACGGCATCTCCAATGACTCGGATTGTCCGCCCGTACCGCCCTGAACGAAGGGAACAATCGATTCGTGCCGATTGGGCGCGACATACAAGAACCCCGTCCCCATCGGCCCGCCTCCAGCTTTGTGTCCTGGCGCCGCAAGCAGATCGATATGATTTTGCACGACATCGATTGGCAGTTGCCCCCAACTCTGCGCGGCATCGACCAGGAAGGCGGCTGGATGATCCTTGAGTTCGGCCCCAAGTGCAGCGATTGGTTGTACCGCTCCGGTCACATTGCTGGCGTGACAGACCGCCACAAGTTTGGTCTCCGGTCGCACCGCCGTCAGGACATCCTCTACCGTTACTCGACCCACGGTGTCGCAGGGGACAATTTCTAGTTCCATTGCGGCGTGCCGCTGTAAATGAATCAACGGTCGCAGCACACTGTTGTGGTCGGCAGCCGTTGTGACCACATGGTCGCTCGCTGAAACCACCCCTTGGATGGCCGCATTCAGCGCCAGTGTCCCGCTGGAATGAAAGGAAACGCAGTCGGGACTCAAGCCGACGTTGCTCGACGTGTCGGAGACCAAGGTAGACAAAATCAATCGTCTGGCAGCGGTGAGCATCTCCGTCGCCTGCCCCGCCGAACGATAACTTCCACGCCCAGCGCTCGAACCAACCTGACGCGTGTACGCAACCATCGCCTCAATGACTTCATCAGAGCGCGGCCAGCACGTCGCGGCATGGTCCAAGTAAATGCGTTCTCGCGCGATGCCGTGACTCATGGGCGACCCGATTCGTCGGCGGCTTCCACGATTGGGTGAATCCACTCCGACTGACCCGTGGCATACTGTTCCTGCTTCCAGATCGGAACGTCTTGTTTCAATCGCTCCATGATCCAGGCCACGGCTTCAAAGGTCCGCAGCCGATGCGCCGCCGACACACCCACGATCACGCTCGCCTCACCGATGGGAATGATTCCCAATCGATGCACGACCACGACCGCAAGCAGGTCGTACGTTTCAGCAGCCTGCTTGGCCAACGCGGTCAGTTGTTTGATCGCCATCGGACGGTGCGCTTCGTAGGCCAGTTGATCCGTCAGCTTGACCGACGGATCGCTTCCCTCGGCATCACCACCCTCCGCATCACTTACTGCGTTCGAAGGCACCTTGGTGGTTCGTCGTGTCACGCCGTGGAACCAAAGCTGAGCGCCGGCATGGGGGCTGGCTAAACGATCAGCCAGCGCAAGCGATTCCAACGGCTGATCATGGATCTCCACCAGCACCTGAACCGATCCATCGGAATGGGACGCGGATGACATGACTGTACTAACCGCCGGACACAGGAGGAATGAGAGCCAGCGAGCTGGATGGGTTCACGGCACAGTCGTTGCTGACATATTCGCAGTCGACCGCCAAACGACACGATCCGATCAGTTCCGCCAGCTCGGGATGTTGGTCCGCCAATCGCGTCAAGACATCAGACGCCGTGCAGCCTTCATCCACGCCTGCATCGACACGAACGTCGACGTGAACGTGGTCCGTGCCCGCCAGTTGCTTGGCTCCGGCAAACAAGTCCACCCGGAAGACCATTCGCTGAGTCGCTGCACTCATTCAAGTTCCTGTTCCAGCATTGGCAAACTCCTGTTCCAACTTCGGCATTCGACCATAAGCGTACGCCAATATCTTCATTGGGTGGAGCGTCCGCCGGTTGGCTCCATGCTCGATCTGCATGCGACACGCGCTGCACTCTGTCGACGCGGTAGTGCCTTTGGCTTGCCGCATGGAGGAAATCAGCGGCCAACCGATTCGCAGGCTGCTGCGATAGTTCTTTCGACTCAGCCCCCACGTTCCCGCCATTCCCGTGCATCCCGCGTCGATATTGTCCACGTCGATCACCGGAATCAACGAAAGCAGTTCGACCGCAGCCGGCTCGGGGTTCAGGGCTCGCAGGTGGCAAGGTTGGTGGTATGAAATCTGCGATGAAATCGCCTGGAAATCAACATCCAGTCGCTTTTCTTGGTGCAGCCCCAAGAGGTATGAGCAAGCTTCGTGAGAGTGCTCGGCGACCAAGTATGCTTCTTCGTCGTCCAGTAGCCCAGGGTACTCATGCTTGAGACACAACGCGGCGGAAGGCTCCGTCGCCACGATGGAGTAGCCTTGACGAACCAGATCGGCCAACAGCCGCACGTTGCGTCGCGCAATCCGTCGAGCACCCCTGATGTCCCCTGATGTGATCCGCGTCATGCCACTGGTCACCTGACCGGTTGGGACGTACAAGCCTATTCGGTTTTGCTGCAAGATCTCCGCGAGCGCCAATCCGATGTCGGGGTCGTGATAATTCGCGTAGTGATCCACAAAGTACGCGACCTTTAGACCTCCACTTGGATTCGGCTTGGTCCAGCGACGTTTTGCGGCGTATCTGACAAAGGTCTCTTTGGCGACCAGCGGCAACTGACGAGCGGCGACCAAGCCGAACAGCTTCTCGGCGATCCATCGAGCCGCCCCATTGTTGATCAAGGGATTGGCCAGCCAGGGAACTCGCGATGCCAACGATGAAATCGTGTCCACACGATTTAGCAAGTGTTCGGAAATCGGCAATCCGTTGGTCGCCACGTACTGTGCCTTCAGCTCGCCGACCACTTTGGGAATGTCCACCGAGGCAGGGCAGTCGACACGGCATTGGTGGCAATTGAAACAGAGGTCCGCGATGGCTTTGGCTTGATCGTCGGCCAGGTAGTCGGTTTCCAATTGCCCGCTCAACACACCGCGCAGCAGGTTGGCTTTCGCCCGCGGCGTCGCCTCCTCCATCCGGTTGGCTCGAAACACCGGGCACTGGCGTTCGCGCATCGCGCCCGTCCTGCAGCGCCCACATCCATTGCAGTTTCGCGTCACCTCGCTAATCGTGGCGTTGCCCGGCCAGTGTTGCAGTACCTCCAGTTGCGGCACCGATTGACCACTCGATTTGGCGACCTGCACCACGGATTCGTTGGCCTGGATCAGTGTGCGATTGTCGCTGACGATGTCGATCGTCTGGTCGGCGGGACGCAGATTCTCATCCGGTTTCTGCAGGATCGCGCCAAAGTACTTGCCCGGATTCAGCCGATGCATCGGATCGAACAAACGCTTGACTTGGCCCATCGCTTGCCAAAGCTCACTGTATTGCTTGGGCATTAAATAGGAACGGCTTAGCCCAGCAGCGTGCTCACAACAGACCCAGCCTTCGTGCTTCCAAACCGCTTCCGCGATCTCCAGCGACAAACCGGCCAGTTTGCCCCGATCACGCGTGTCACCCAGATCAAGCTGTGGCCGAAGATGAAGTTGGCCGTGGCCCGCGTGGGCGAAGATCGTCGCCGTCGTTTGATGCTGCTTGAGAAGATTCTGAATGTCGACCAGCGCCGCGGGCATGCGATCGGGCGGTACCCAAAGGTCTTCGGTGAACGGCAGAGGCTTGGACTTGGACTTGACCCGATACTGCCGCGGCACCACGCGTCGGCAAAGCGACCAGTACAGATCTCGTTCGCGTTGATTGACCGACCCAACCGACTCGAAGGCACCCTCATCGCCACGACAAAGATCACGTCGCATCACGTCCAACCGATCGTTCAACTCCTCAAGTGATTCTCCTTGAATCTCGACCAACAACATCGCTTCTGCCTGGGCAGGCACCAAATCCGCGAACCGTGTCTCGCTTTCGCGCGCGATTTGCAGCAACCGGCGATCCACCATGTCACAGGCGACCAACCCATGGCGCTGGGCAGCGACAGCACTCCGCGCCGCTGAGTCCAAGCGGTGGAAGAACAGCACCAGGACGCCACGATGAGCAGGAATGGCCTCGGTCCTGACCGTCGCATCGATGATCAAGGCGAGCGTTCCCTGCGTGCCCACCAGAAATCGCGCCAAATCGACCTGCCCCGCTTCGTTGACCACGTCATCCAGGCGGTACCCCGTCCGCGCCGGCGCGACGTTGCGAATCGCATGGATGGGTTCAGCAAACTGTCGGCGGATCTCGGTCAGTCCTCGGGCCAGTCGCCCGGCCGTTGATTCGGGATCCGGTTCATGCTGAGACAGATTGAGCAACTCGCCGTCCACGGTCACCACCCGCATCGAGTCGACGGTATCGCGGGCCGAACCACTTCGAAGGTAGTGACTTCCGGACGCGTTAGTTGCCAACACGCTGCCCATCGACGTGATGCTGCGAGTCGCCGGATCGGGACCGAACCAGCGATCTTCGCTCGCTAGCGTCCGATTCAAATCAGCCAGAATCACTCCGCCCTGCACCGTCACTCGACTGGGATCCGCAGTGGGAACGATCCTTCGCATGAATCGAGTAAAGTCGATCATCAAACCGCGACCCAGAGACTCGCCCGAGACTCCACTACCACTGCCACGCGGATGAGTGGCTAGATCGTTGGCGGCAGCATACTGAACCGTGGCAATCACATCAGCGATCGATCGAGGACGAATCACTCCGATCGGTTCCAGCTGATAGATGCTGGCATCGGACGCGTACATCTGCGTCGTCAGACGGTCGCAAAGCACATCCCCTTGGATGACTCCGCGCAAGTCGTCTTGAATCCGCAAACGTTCGTTGTCCATCATCACCGTTTTCACCCCAACGTTCAGGGATCTGATCGATATCGCATCGACCGTCATACCCGTCCCAACCAGACCTGCAGAATTGATGCACGCGTGGCAAGCAGTCAACCGCCCATCGAATCGTTCGCTAGTGTGGGACCCCTGATCAAGTGCAGTGTACTAGAGTTAATCAACCGATGACTGCCCACCCTGCTGACGTGGCATCACAGGTCTGTTGGCGATTGCTTGACCGCAGCCTTCAAGCCAAGCCCCACCCCCGCTGAGGTCGTATCATGTCGCATTCCGATTCGCCCGACCGGTCCAGCGACCGATTCGGCGTGAGCAGCGACATTGCGATCCCAGCGGAGATGCTAGTCGGCCTGGATGATGAGATACGTAGCTTCCCCTGTCGACTGGCTGACATCAGCGTGAACGGCTGTGCCGTTCGCGTCACCATGGCCCCCAACCAGGCCCCGACCGTCGCCGTCATCCGGTTCAAAGACCTGGCCGATGTGCCCGACCTGGAGGTTGCCGGGCGAGTCTGCTGGGCTCGGCAAACGTCGGTCGGAACCATGACCCTTGGCTTTCGATTTCGTCGCCCCATCTCGGCCGACACCCTGTCCAGTATGATCGACTCGGGCTGGGTCAGCCGTCGCCATTCTCGCCGCATCAAAGCCAACTTGCCGGTCTCGGTGCGACGCAAACTGGGACAACAACCGATTGAAGTCGCTGAGTTGATTGACGTGTCAGGGTGTGGTCTGCAGCTGAGCACCGAGCATGCACTGCAAGTCGGCGAACAAGTCCTCATCTCCACTCCCGAAGGTGTCAGTGCACCTGTCACCATCGTCTGGTCGACCAACGAGCAACCCTCGCGATCGGGAGCCGGATTTCTGAACGCGGGAGTCTGCCGCACGTTTGTAGACGCCGCCCGGAAAGAGTCCGTTCGACGGGCCGATCAGCTGGATCCCCTATCGCTTTGAGCCAACCCGGTCGTTTCGGTTGTCGTGAGTCGATCGATCGCACCGGTTGTCCATCACTTACAGAATCGGCTGCTTCACGCCGCCTCACTTTGCCGACACCAATCGAGCGCACGATGCCGCTTTTGGTTTCAAGGACGATGCTGGGTGTCGCCAATGCTGGTTCGTACCGAGTACGAACCCTGTCAGGCGACTGAGTTTCTTTGCCAGCTCTGAGACGAACGTTGCGAAACCTGACTCTAGGCGTCCTCATCCTGACCTTGGGTGTATTGGCCGCGATTCCATTCCGACGCGCTCGCCGTGTTGATGATGCTCCCATCGAGCCCGGTCAAGCGACCGGCCCGCGCGCTTCCAATCTGCCCACCTCACTGGGCGTTGACGATGCCGCGACGCGCGCAAGCGAGTTGCCTCGACTCACTTCGCCTCATCCGCAGAGCCGCTCAATCGCAACCCATCCGAAGCATGCGAATGCAAGGCAAACTTCGACTTCCGCAAGTTCGATCTTGGACCGGCACCGTTGGTCGCAAGACGCCGCGGGCACGCCGCTGACGTACCGCGACTTGGCCATTCCTGTCGATCAACCGCCTGGAGTTCAACAAGATTTTGCCGCCGCCAGCCAATTCCAGTCCGTAGCAGAGCGTGTTGAGACCACCGCACCACGCTTTTCGCCCGAGGCTTTTGTTCAGCAATCGCTGCAATTGCGCGGCCCAGCGATCGCTCCGATGCAGCGCCCGTCTACCGCTGACCAACTCGCTACCCGCTCCTTGGCCCGACCATCACGCGGCGCACCTGCCGCAGCAGCGCAAACCGTCAATTCGCAGCCCTCAGATAGCGACGGCGTACCGTCACAAACCATCTCGCACGAACCCGCCGGCTCCCAATCGATCTTGATTCCCGAATCGCTGCCCAAGCCGGCTGGGCGTGAACGTCTTTGGATACGACAACCATCGTTCTAGCGTCGCCGAATCAGTTGGCTTTGATCGATCTTTTCCTTGTCCATGATCGGCTGGATGTCGGTCAAGAAGCGATCCGCATCGACCGGGTATCCGGCGGTCCGTTTGAGCGGTTGGTCGCCGACGTGCTTGGCGGCAAAGTAGTCGTTCAGAGATGACATCGCGACTTCACGCACGTACTTGGCGATCAGCGATGACATGGACACCGGTGCGAATCGGTCTCCCTTCACGGTGAAGTGCACCTGCCCTTCCCAACCCTCTCCGCTGAGCGCGTAACTGCTCTGCGAAGAGCTTTCTCGCACGATCTGGATTTCCGCTTCGTCAAAGCAGTGCTGGATCACTCCCGCATAGTAGCGGCGGCCACCATGGCGATCGCAGTAGACGTGAACGCTCAATGGACTGTTGCCGTCGGCTGCCGTGTTCTCTCCAACGAAATCGTCGAGTAGGCCCCGCACCAGCCCCAGCGTCGACTCGGAGAGCAAGTCTGACTTATTGCCCGACTGATCGAAGAATTCGTTCATCCGCCGGGCCGTCAGCAAACGAACTGCGTGCGCAGTCAGCTGAACGCCCGAGCTGGACCATCGACGAATGGACTCGGCGACATCGCCGCGCGGCAGAACGGGTTTCGCGTAGCCGAGGTCCAACCAAGCGGCCTCGTCCAAACCAATCAAGTCCTCAGCGGCAACCAGTTGCCTCAACCACCTGGAATCGCCACTGTCATCCGGGTCGATGCCAATCCAGTGTCGGCAAGCCGATACGACGGCATGGAGTGCGTCCAATCCGCCCGGCTTGGACGGCTGAAAGACCGTCTTGGAATCGGCCACGGCGACTTGGTGATCGCCGATCTTGGTGCTGCCGGAAAACGAATCGAATTGGCTTCCGGGGTCTTGGTCTGACGGCAAGGACCACGAGGTCGCCGCGATCACGAGCGGGCCCAGTTTGGGACCGTAACCCGCTTCATCCGTGGCGATTACAAGGGTCGTCATGCGATCAGTGGTTGGAGACCCGGTGGTTGGAGACCCGTTGAAACTCCTTTTCCATCGCGATTCGCGGTGCGTATTGCTTGCTAATCGCTAGCCCGATCCAACCATCACGGAGTTCCAGCTGACTGATTGCCAGATCCTGGACCCGTGGGTGCTCGCGAAGCTGCGGCAAGGTCAGCGGCAACGGGCGATTGGGCGAAATCAGCTTATTAAAGATGGCTCGAATCCTTAGTCGGTCGCCCATCCGCATCCCGGGCCCACTGACTTGCAAATGACCTTGCCGGTGAAGCTGAGCATCCAATCCATCAACGCTGGGCAAGAAGTTAGCACGCACGATGAACTTCCTCAGATCCAGTCCCCGGCCCTTGGATAGCTTGGCCACCCGCAGCGTCAGCCAAACCTCGCCGTCGTCGATCTCGACGGTGACTGGTCGCGTTCGAGCGAACCGAACCGATACATCCGCGGGCATGTCTTCGGGAAGCTCGACCGCCGACTGACCAAACATCGACAAACCGTCACGCAACATGTCTTCGACTGACTTGGAATGATCGCGCGGCAGCAACTGCTCCACGGTGTTATTGATTGCCGACTGATGAACCTGCAAGCTCATCAGGCTTTCTTTCGGTGCTCTAGGCCGAGGCGTGAAAGCTGCCAATTGCCAATCACCGGCAAGTCGGTACCGAGCGATCAGCCGCTCGCTCGTCGTCTGCAGGTCGGTCACCTGCGGTTGCAACTTCAACCTCCCCAGCGGCCCCAGTACGGTCTGAGTCAGTTGCGAAGTAGCGCCATTCACCGTCTCTAAGACCCGGTCGTCGACGCTGCGGGCCAACTGGTCTTCCGTTTGCCGCGATGTGATGCGATCGGCAAGCGGCTTCAGCCTGCGGTACCGGTCGGTCGCGATGCTGCGAACCAGCGAGCCGATCAGCGGCCAATCGTCGTATCCCGAGCTGATGCCGCGTAGCCGGTTGGACTGATTCAGTCTCACCGACGACCCCGAGACGTGAACGCCACTCTTGGTCACGACGATTGGCGTCGCGGACGAGAACTCTGACTGGCCTGCGGTCCGAATCGACACTCCGCTACTGGTTCCAACAGTGCGTGTTTGCATGTGGCCAACCGTCCTTAGGTGCAGAGACCATCGGTCAGTACTTGGCTGCAAACTGATTGCCAACCTTGTTTCCACGTCGCTGTAGCCGCGGACTCGACTACCCAACAGCTGAGTCGTCACGGGAACCCGCGATGGTTCAGTTGCCGGTAGCATTCGCTCCAGGAAATCGTCTGACAGCGCGACGCGAATGTTGGCGTTGCGATAGTGGGAATCGATCGCGGATGCAACTCCTTGCGCCGCCGCTTGGTCGGCGAACCTCAGAGATTGGGCAGCATCAGCGATATCGATGGCGGCCAAGTCAACCGCACTGGACTCTTGTCGCTCGATCTGCCCCAGCAAACGACTGTAGTCGACCGCCGTCTGCGTCCAACCACGCAGGTTCTTCGCTAAGTTCTTCACCGAATCACGCTGTAGCCACTCGCGATGCTGTGGTCGCAAGCTGTGATACTCCAACCGCGAAAGGAATCGCTGGGCCGTGATGGCCCGATGTGCGATTGCATCTTGGTCATCGTC
>JBCCUO010000055.1:0-10093 GCA_039196805.1 Planctomycetota bacterium
ATCACCGCCACGTTGTGGAACGCGGAAATGGTCCGCGGAATGAGTCGCCGCGGTGATCAACGCTGGTGCTCGCTGGTCGTCACGGCTGGCTTGGCTGCAGCTTTGATTCTAACGGCAAGCGTGTACGCGACGTTGGCAGAGTGGAACGTCGCAGCAATCAGCGTCTCCATCGCTGCCACCGGTTACGCGCTGGCTCGCGGATCGGATCTGGCAATGGTCTTGGCGTATCTATTGATGGCAACGACAACCGTGTTGGTGACGTCAGTTCGTTTTTACACGTACGAAGACCATCCGACTTGGGCCTACATGATCGCGATCCTGCTGCCCAGCATTGTCGCTGCGTTCGTGTTTCTGGTCAGGAGCCAGGCAACAGGCATTCGCATTGGAGTCGCCGCAGCAACCTCGATCGCACTGATCGCCTGCGTTGCGATCGTGTTCCTGGGCTAAATCATCTTTGGACGAATGCTCAGAACAGTCACGTTAGAGGGAGTCCTCCGTCATCCACGGACAGGCCTTGGCTAGGAAACAGACATTTCCTCTTCGCCCTCGCGCTTGTCGCATTCGATGAAGGCGTAGGCATTGTGGTTGTGAATCGACTCGAAATTCTCCGAGAAGCACTGGTACCACACGATTCGATCATCCTCGTTCAGGACAACTGCCATGTCGCGGACGATATCCTCGACAAACTTGGGATTCTCGTAGGCTCGCTCGGTCACCCACTTCTCATCGGGCCGTTTGAGGACCGAGAAGACTTGGGTGGACGCACACTGCTCGATCATCCCAAACAGCTCTTCGATCCACAGGTTGACACCGTCAGCAACGCGGACCTTGACGGTCATCTCGCAGCGTTGGTTGTGTGCGCCGTAGTCGCTGATTTCTTTTGAGCACGGGCACAAGCTAGTGGCCGGAACCTTCAGCGTCATGATGAAGTCATCTGTACCGTTGCTGGCCAGTTCAAAGGTGACGTCGAAATCCAGCTTGCCGGATTGGCCAGTGACCGGAGCGGCCTTGTCGACAAAGTAGGGAAAGGAAAGCTCAAGGTAGGCGTCTTTGGCTTTCAGCTTTTCCTTCATGCTCTGGCAAACGTCACTCAGGATGTCGCTGCTCAGTTCTTCGTGATACTCGTTCAGAACCTCCAGGAAACGCGACATGTGCGTTCCCTTCTCGTGATGAGGCAACGAGACCATCATGTTGATGGTCGCCACCGTATGAATGAACTCGTTGCCCGAGCCGTGCCCAGGAGTACGCAGCGAGATCGGGTAGCGAACATTGGTGACTCCGACTTTGTTGATCGCAACGTTGCGTCGATCGCCGGTGCTTTGGATGTCAGGCAGTGAAGTGGTCGTGGAATCAGATTGAAGCATGTTGGTTACGAACGGTGACTGAGCTGGTTGTGAGTGGTGGGTGAGGAACAGATGGGTTAGTCGACGGAGGCAACTTCGGAGTAGACCTGCGTCGTGCCATGTGCCGCATCGACACTTGCCTCGGCATAGGACTCTTCGGTTTCCCAGATTCGCACTCGGCACGCGGTCGCTCCGCTGCCCGCGAGCGCCTCCGGGCACATCTCCTCCAGCAGGTACTTGGCCATGTTTTCAGCCGTCGGGTTGTAGGGCATCACGAAGTAACGCGAAGGCTGAACCATATCCAAGGCCTGTTGGGCGTTGCTATCGGCCTGGTGAATCAGAAAGCTGTGATCCCAGTGCTCGTCGATCCAACCCTTGACTCGCTTTTTGAGGTCAGCGAAATCAAGGACGCGACCCACCGAATCCTGCTCGGACCCCTGCACGAAGAAGTCGGCAACGTAGTTGTGCCCGTGGAAGTGTTCGCACTTGCCGCCGTGCTTGTAAAGACGATGCCCGGCGCAGAACTTGATGCGCCGCATGATGGTCAGGCTCATGAATTACGATCCGGGGGTGTCTTGGTGGTACGTGACGACCGTGTTGTGCTTTTTCGTGGCACGAAACCGAGCGATTATCTCCCGTAAATTGCGGTAGATAATCGTGATGCTCCGATGCTGGCAGATTATCGGGCATTGGCAAGGCACCAAAGTCCGCCGACCAGCGATGCCATCGTGACTCGAGCCAAAACGTTCGCGCGGCACGGCGTGATCGACGTCGCATTTCACGTCATTTGGTCTCCTTTTGTTTAGCCGTGCCCCACGAAACGGTCAGCCGAAACTTTTCTTTGCTTTTCTCGAATTGCGATGTCGATCATCGCAAAGCACGATGCGAGCCCAAAGAGTCACTGGAGATTGGTAAGATAGTGAGTTCATTCCGGGGACGGGCTTGCCTCAGCAGCCGTACCGATCTGTCGAACATTGGAAACACGTCGATCATCGGAAACAAAGCATGAAACCGTCTTGCTATACGGTGCTTGTATTGACGCTTTTCGCCACGGCGGCACCGCATGCTTGCGGCCAAAGAGCCGAGGTCAAGCGAATTTCAATCAGCGACGACGTGGCTCTTCACTACGTTGAGCGCGGCGACGGGGAGCCGATTATCTTCGTGCACGGTTTGACGGGAGACTATTCCGTATGGCTTCGGCAATTGACCGCCTTTGCCAAAGAGAACTACCGAGCGATCGCCTATAGCCGACGCTATAACTTTCCGAACGATAACGATCTGGCACCGAACCATTCGGCAACCGTGGAAGCAGGTGACTTGGCCGCTTTGATAGGCAAGCTCGGCATCAAGGAGGCTCATCTTGTTGGGCACTCGTACGGTGCCTACGCAGCTCTGATGTTGGCTCTGGAAAGGCCTGAACTGGTTCGCACTTTGACACTTGCCGAGCCGCCGATCGTTCCGTGGCTGTCCAGCCTGTCGGGCGAGCAGTCCGAGGATGGTCGAGAACAGGCAGAACGGCTCTTCACCGAAGGAGTCGAGCCGGCACGTGTGGCGTTTGGCTCCGGCGATGATGAGCTGGCGATGCGGCTGATGATGGACGCCATCGGGGGCAAGGGCACGTCCGACAAGCTTCCGGGGCCGGTCTTGCAGCGGTGTCGGCGAAATCTAAAAGATATGAAAGCCATCGTGACTTCGCCCAACGCCTACCCCGAAGTGGCACGCGAACGCGTTCGCCGCTTGAAAGTGCCTACGTTGATCCTATCGGGCGGCAACAGTGTGGCGACGGCTAAATGGACCGATCCAGAGCTTGAACAGTTGCTACCGGAAGAAACCCGCAAACGCGTCGTCTTCCCAGACGCAACGCACATCATGTGGGTGCAGAAACCGGTGGAGTGTCGCAGGGCTGTCCTGCAGTTCATTCGCGGAAAGTAGCATTTGGCGGCGAAAATGCGTCGTTCTGAAAATGCTAGGTTCCGGCCTCTCTAAGCCGGATCGGTGAGTGCATCTTCGTCGTTGAATAGAAACTCCGAGAGTGTCTTCATCACGCGGGTCTTGTTGGTCGGCCCCTGAAATCCCACGTCTCTGAGTTTATCGATGTACGTCCGAAAGTCGGGACGAAGAGTCGGGTCTTTGCGGCGAAATCCCAGCTGGTGCCAGCTGAAGACCGGTTCGTAGCCAAAGAAGTAAAGCCCCAACAGTTCACGCGCGAAGACACGCGGATATTGGCCGCGAAAGAACACGTAGGCCTTGGTGTTAAAGAACTCTTTCCAAGCCTTGATCAAGGCTGCCGATGCTCCAAACGCAGCCGAAGTGGCGGCGACCTTGGTGATCTTGCTGTCGTTCAGCCGTTTCCAGTGTTTTTGTTCTTTCGGAGTCAGGGCGATTGCGAATTCCTGACGCGCATTGATAGCGCCGATGATCAACGCGTCATTCAGAATCGGGGTCCAACCTTTTTCACTCAAGATGCTGCCGACGCCTTTCACCGGAGTGATCCGCCGATGCGGGGCGTTTGAAAGGAAGGGGCGTTTTTCGTTCTGGTTGTGCGATCTCATTCGTCGGCGACGGATCTCTTGTCGGACGTACTTCGATGTCTCTGCGTCTTGGGTGCCATTGGCTGCTGTGACGCCAAAGTTGCGGATCATGCTATCGTCGAACCGAATTTCGGTCCCACCCAGGATGGTTAATTGCAAGGCGTTTGTCGCCGTGGCTGAATAGACTTTGTAGGCACAGCCAATGAAGTTCGTCATCACCGTTTCGTCGCTCCAGTTACCGATCATCGTCTCGACCCATCGGTTGTCGTCCCTGTAGTCGCGTCGCAGGTCAGTATCAAATATCTGTTCAGTGAACTGCTTCTTGGAAAGCATGGAGGTCTCCGATTCGCTCAGCGTTCTCAGACTGATCGGACCCGAGTCTGGCACACGCCAATTTCTCTCGGGATTCGATCGTTTGTTCGATTCCCAACGGGTGTTCACGAAGGGAGGCGACCGCCAACGCCTCGTATTCCCGTGCACCCGTCGGAAGACCTTTCCGCGGGAAATCGAAAACCTAACGGGCACACTGTGGTTTTTTGCGAGATCGCGATGCCGGGCCGAGAAACCTCGACAGGCGTGCCAAGAGGCCTGACGTTCGTCGCAAGGTCTGCCGGGACGCGCGCTGCAGGCCATGTCCGCGCGATCACGACCAGGCCGCAACGAATCGTCGCTGAGCGGGTATGCTTGATGGACTGGCCAATCGCAACCGGACTGTGATGACGAGCGAACGCAAGCCACCGACTACCACTCTCCCCATGAATCGAGCGACAACGTTCCACTGCGCGATCGGCTTCTTGATCGGCTGCAGCATGGCCGGGTTGTCCGTGGCTGCCGAGCCACGCAATGCCGACAACGAAGTCGATTCGCGAATTCGTCCGGTTGCCAACCTGCTGAAAATCTCGGACCGAATCTTCTGTGGCGGCGAGCCTGGCAGCGACAAGGCCTTCGCCTATCTGGCCGAGAAGGGCATCAAGACTGTGGCAAGCGTGGACGGTGGACGTCCTGACGTGCAACTTGCCGAGAAATACGGACTGCAGTACGTCCATATCCCCATTGGCTACGATGGCGTTGATCCGCACGCAGCCGGGTCACTGGCGCGATTGGTTCGCGACGCCGACAGTCCGATCTACATTCATTGCCATCATGGACACCATCGCGGTCCGGTCGCGGCGGCGATTGCCGGAATGGCCTCTGGAGCAATCGATCACGTCGAGGCGAACCGGTTGCTGCAGCAGGCGGGAACCAGTCGCGACTACGCGGGCCTATGGCGAGCCGTTGAAACGTATCGTGTGCCTCCATCCGATGCCCAGTTACCGCCCTTGGTTCCGGTCGCCACCGTCGATTCGTTTGTCGCAGCGATGGCCAACGTCGATCGGGCCTTCGATCACCTCAAGATGTGTCGCGTTGCGAATTGGTCGACGCCAGCGGATCACCCAGACTTAGACCCTCACCAGCAAGTCGTGTTGCTGAGAGAAGGTTTCCGCGAATCGCGTCGGCATCAATCGAGTGCGGATACACGGATGAGGCAATGGCTTGCTGAGGCGGAACGGATGACTCAGAAACTTGAGAAGGCTTTGTTGGGGGGCGATCACGACATGGCGGGACGGCAAATGACTAGTCTGGGTCAGTCTTGCGTCCGTTGCCATCAGAGGTTTCGCAACTAGTGCGTCCCGGCTCGGGCTTTAGCACCTGGGCGTCCCTTTCCCTTCTTTCGATCGAGCAGGCTCGCGAGCCGTGCTAATGCCGCTTGCTCCCGTTGGAGATGCTTGTTCGTGAATACCCTGCTGTGGAACAAAGTTCTGGTCGTCGGCGCGTTGGCGACGCTTGCCGGTCAATCGATGCTTGGAAGTGCTCAGTCGGATCAGCCCAACGTGCTGTTGATCTCGATCGACGATCTGAATGACTGGACCGGTTTTTTGGGTGGGCACCCGCAAGCCAAAACGCCGAACATCGATCGACTGGCTGATCGCGGCACGCTGTTCACAAATGCGCACTGCCAATCGCCGGTCTGCAATCCTACGCGTGGCCGTGACCAGTTTCGGGCCGGGAAACTATGCCGTCCGCAGCACCCGGTATCGCTTCATCCAGTACCACGGCCAATCGGCTGAGCGAAAACAATTGACGACATGCGTCGCAGCGAGAGCATCCTGGGGTGGATGATTCACCAGCCGTTGACGCGGGGCCAAATCTTGATCGCGTCGCCGTCGATCGCGTGGTAGCAATCGTAGGCGGCGGAGGTCATGCAGGCGTGATTGGGCAAGATCCGTAGTTGGCTGCCGATGGGGAAGCGATCCAGGTCAGTGACGCCTTGATGGTTCGTGATGATCCCGTGTTCTTGATTCGCGAAATCGACCAGATAGTCGCCAAACGGGTTCCCGTTTGTGTCGCACACTAGTCCAAACCCATAGTCTTTGCTTTGACTGGCTGTCCCGCGATCCTTTGACAACGCCATGCCGCCGGCGTCGACCAAAATCCATCCTTTGTCTCTGCGATGACTGATCACCGTCGCAAGCACCGAAACCGCGATTTGGTCGATGGTGCAGGTGCCCAGGTTCGACTGAAACAGGTCCTGAAAGACAAACACACCGGCTCTCAGTTCGCTGACACCCGTCAGCACTCCACCGCAAAGCCCGGTCGGAGACGAGCCGACACTGCGAATCGGGCATTCGATTCCCGCCGAGGCGATTCGACTGGACGCTCGTTCAATGCTGAGACGTTCCAGTTCAGCTGCCTGCCTGATGGCGTCGACCGACGCGCATCCGTAGGACTCGCCCGCGTGCGTCATGATTCCAGAAAACTTCAGCGACTCAGATGCATCGATCTGCTTCGACAAGTCGACGATTGATCCTTCGTCCGAGGCTGGAATGCCCGCGCGGTGTCCGTCACAGTCGATTTCGGCCAATACCGAAAGCTGGCAGCCCGCCTGGGTGGCGGCATCGTTGATTGCCGGCACCATTCCCTGATCGTCCAAAATGACGTGCACGATGGCCGACGTTTCCAATTGGATCCGGGCAACGCGATTGACCTTCGCGGGTACGATGCTGACCGCGTACAGGATGTCTCGGAAGCCAGCGTCGGCAAAGTATTCGGCCTCGCGAAGCGTTGACACGGTGATCGGGCCGATCCCATTTGACGCCGGAAAAATCCGACGTGCGACATCGACGCTCTTGGCCGTTTTGACGTGAGGCCGCAGCGTGACGCCTGTGCCGGCAAGTCGCGTGTGCATCCGCTGCAGGTTGGCGTCCAACTTAGTCACATCCAACAGCAAGCAGGGCGTGGTCAGTGCTTGGAACCGATCTACATTGCGGATGGCTGGGTCGGCTGCGGTTTGATCCATGGTGCTATTGGTCGTCGATCACAACGGCCGCGATGCAGTCAGCGGCCACGTCGAAGCCGAGATGAAGTTTGCCGGTGGGAATCACACCCCGCGCGGGTTTAGTGTCACCGAAAAACGACTCGTATATCTCGTTGACGGCGGGCCAGTGTTGGACGTCGGAGACGTAGATCGTCATCCGTGTGATGTGATCCATTCGGCTCCCGCCCGCCTCGACGATCGCCCGAATGTTGTTGAGCACCTGCGTTGCCTGTTCGGTAATCGATCCCACGGGGCCCGGGCCGTCAGCCGGATGAATGGGGAGTTGCGTCGACACGAAAAGAAATCCGCCGTGACGGATTGCCTGTTCGTAATGGCCATTCGGTGCAGGGGCGTCGCTGGTCGTGATTGGCTTCATGGAGCGATGGCGTTGGCGTGAGCGTGTCTCGCTAAAGTTGGCGTGCCGAGTTGACGGCAGGAATACCGGCTTGGGATCGATCCTTGGCCGCGACGTCGGGTTGCGACATCCGCCATTGCATCTGCCTGGCAGGTCAGGCGAGTGGACCGGTTGTCAACGATCAGACGTGACGATTGTCGGTATCGGCTGCGGTCCCGATAGGGGGATACTTGTGCAGCCAGACTGTTTTGCGGGCCAAACTTTGGGCGACAGTTGACCCGAGGGGATGGCGACCGGGATAGAATCAGGTGTCCCGCCCACGCACGGATTCATTGCCTTGCCCCTTTCCTTTCCCTGCCCACGTTCAATTCGTCTGCCGTTGACGGCTTTGGTGATGATCCTGCTGATGTCGTCCGGGTTGATGCCCATCGGACACGCGGCCGACCTTGAAACGACGCGGATGCTGGTGATGAGCGGTCGCTACGAGGAGGCGGAGTCGGTCGCGGCAGCCGAGGTCGAGCGAGGCGTCTGGAACGAGCGATGGCCCCGATTGCTGATTCAGTGCCAAATGGCAACTGGCCAATACGCTGATGCGTTGGACGTGTATCGGAACGCAATCAGACGCTACTCGACCAGCTTGACCTTACGCTGGATGGGGTTGGATGTTCTACGAATGAACGGGCTGGAGGATGAGGTCCAGCAGGCGGATCAGGAATTCCGCAACATCATCACCCGGTCGTCATTTCGATTTCCCAGTCGTGACAACTTGGTTGCGATCGGTCGCTATTTGACCGAAGCGGGCGAGGACGCTCGAGAGGTTTTGAAGCAGCTGTACGACCAGGTGCTGGAAAGCGACCCCAGTTTCTTGGAAGCGTATATCGCGACGGCCGAGCTGGCGATTGCCAAGGGTGACTTTAAGGTTGCTGCCGAGACTTTGGACAAGGCCGAACTGGTAGACGCTTCTGATCCTCGCGTCTTCTTGTTGATGGCGAAAGCCTGGTCGTCCAGCGATGGGGCACGAACTCAAGAGTCGATTAACCGTGCGCTGCAGCTGAATCCTCGGCACGCGGACAGCATGCTCTTTTCGGTCGATCATTTGATTGACCGCGAGGACTATCAGGCCGCCAAAGAGTTAATCGCGAAAGTATTGAGCACAAACGTGCATCATCCCGACGCCTGGGCCTACCTGGCCGCGCTCGCGCACCTTCAGGGTCAGTATGAAGCGGAGCCGCTATACCGAGCCGCGGCGTTGAGCACTTGGTCGAGCAATTCGAACGTGGATCACCTGATCGGTCGCAAACTCTCGGACAAGTACCGTTTCAGCGAGGGCGAAGCGTATCAACGACGTGCACTGGAGATCGACCCGCAGAACCGAGCGGCCCAGTTCCATCTGGCTCAAGACCTGCTGCGATTGGGCAAGGCAGAAGAGGGCTGGACGTTGGCCCGGTCGGTGGCCGACCAAGACCAGTACAATGTCGTCGCGTTCAACTTGGTCACGTTGTACGACCGTCTGAAATCGTTCAGCACTTTGGAGAGGGACGGGATCTTCGTCCGTATGTCGGCTGGCGAAGCTGCGATCTACGGCGATCGCGTGTTGGACTTGCTCGATCAGGCTCGTCACACATTGGCGGAGAAATACGAGTCCCAGCTGCAGTACCCAATCTTTGTCGAGATCTACCCGCAACAAAAGGATTTTGCGATCCGAACGTTTGGTCTTCCGGGCGGAGCCGGTTTCTTGGGAGTCTGTTTTGGCAGCGTGATCACGGCCAACAGTCCGGCATCGCAAACGTCCAGTCCGCAAAACTGGCAATCCGTGTTGTGGCACGAATTTTGTCACGTCGTGACGCTGCAGAAAACGAACAACCGCATGCCTCGCTGGCTAAGCGAAGGGATCTCCGTTTATGAGGAACGGCAGCGGGATGCGTCGTGGGGAGAAAAGCTGACGCCGGTGTACCGGCAGATGTTGCTGGACGAATTGGTGCCCGTTAGCCAACTCAGCGGCGCGTTCCTGAACCCCAAATCGGCCGTACATCTGCAATTTGCCTACTACCAGTCCTCGCTCGTTGTCGAGTTTCTGATCGACGAGTATGGCCAAGAGAATTTGTTAGCTGTTTTGCACGATCTGCGGGATGGCCTGGGGATCAATGAGGCATTGGAGAAGAATCTGGCACCGATCGGACGATTGGATCAGGGATTCCAAGCGTATGCGACGGAGACGGCCAACCAGTTCGGGCCCGACATTGACTGGAGCCGCGATCAGCTGCCCGAGAAAGCGGATGTCAAGCAGTGGGTCCAGTGGAACCGCGATCACCCGAACAACTACTGGGGCGGGCTGAGACTGGCCGAGGCCTACTTACGAGTCGGAGCGTACTCCAAAGCCGAAGAGACCTTGCTGGCGTTACAGCAGGCAGGAGGCGACTCCGTGTCTGAGGGAGTTCTAGCGCGGCTGGCTCAGGTGCAGAAGCGAGTGGGGCGACGGGGGGGGGTGCGGGGGGCGCGGCGGCGGGGG
>JBCCUO010000056.1:0-10087 GCA_039196805.1 Planctomycetota bacterium
GCGTCATTGCATTAGTCTGGGGTTAGGCCAACAAGATACGTTCACATCATTGCGGGAAAGGCGTCCAACCTGAGAGTCCCAACGCGGACACCCGGGACTCTATCCTAACCAGTTCGTGAACTCAGCGTCCGGGGGCTGACTCGGATCTCAACCACTTCTCGCATCGTTGGGGCGAGATCTTGATGCTGGTACCCAGCGGTTGCGCAAACAGGTTGATGCGAAGCTCTTCCAGCATCCATCGGAATTCGCTGGCGACCTGCTGGCGGATGTCACGCTGAGACTCGGGCAAGGTCTCCAGCCAACGCGATCGTAGATCTTCCAACAACTGGCGCCCTTCATCATCCCGCGGAAGGGAGCCGCTTTGCAACTTGTCCAATCGATACGCGATTCCGTCCAAGTAACGCGGAAAGTGCTTCAACCAGGTCCATGGAGTCACGCTCAAGAATCGCTCGCAAAACAGTTCATCCAGTTGCCGGCGTGCATCGCCGCGCGGAAGGGCGAATCGCTGCGACTGGGTCGACTCCATCATCCCTCGCACTCGCAGGTACTGATGCGACAGCGACGTCAGCCAACCAGCGATCTCTTGGACGGCGCCCGGGATTCGCTGACTCCCCTCGGCCGACCGCACTTCAAAGTCTTGTCGACTACGGATCATTGGTTGGTTGTCAACAAACGACACACGAGCTAGCAGATCCATCAACGAACTTTCGAAATGCTTCGCGGAGATCGCACCTGCCAGCTTGATCTTGGCTTCATCTTGGCCCGGCAGCCAACGGACTTGTCGCCGCAGTTCCTTGCGGTGAGCGATCGCGAATAGACGCATCAGTCCCAATCGCGACGCAGCCTCTGCCGCATTCGGCTCGGGGAACAACGCTGTACAAACCGTGTCGCCACGGTCGACCATCGCGGGGTACTGCGCCACCTGAACACCGCCGCGTGATTGGATCACCTCACTTGGAAGGGATTCGATCTCGAACGACGTCATCGACTCGCGTGACCAGTGCTGATCCGACATCGCCGGTGTGGGTGACATTGGCTGACCGGACTCCGGTGCGATCGTCTGCCTCAATGGATCGACCTGACGGCCCTCGGCGATCGTGTTCCCTTCGTCGTCCACAACGGTGACCAGGAATTGCAGGTGGTCGTCCAGCTTCTCGCTCTGAAAGTCCGCTTCCGTGATCGGCATCTCGGCATGCCTGGAAAACGCCTGACAAACGGCTGGCAAGAAGGGCACTTCGCCGTGAGTCGGGGCCAACTCATCCGCCACCGCGCGGGCCACATCAGCGGCGGGCACCAGGTTGCGTCGAATCCGCTTGGGAAGCGACTTGATCATGGCAATCAGTTTGCCCTCCAACAGCCCAGGTACCAGCCACCCCAGTCGATCGTCGCTGACCTGCGAAAGGGCATCGCGATGAATGGTGACGTTGACACCATCGCGTTCATTACCCGGTTCAAATCGATACGTGAGAGGTAGTTCAGAACGACCGACTGCTAACTCGTCGGGAAACGATTCCGATGACACTTCATCGCCGCCCACCGATGGCAAGTCCAGTAGATCGAACACGTCCATGTAAACGTCGGCTGACCCCGATTCTGAAACAGCCCCCTCGGTTAGCCGTCGCGCGATCGCATCCGCATCGGAACTGTCGCATGAAGTGAGTTGACGGGCGAACTCGGGTGCTGAAATCGACTTGGCGAACTTCTCCAGTCGGCCGCGATCGCAAACGTCTTCCGGAAGTCGTTCCTGATAAAAGCGCTGGATCGTGTACGGATCGACGACCAAATCACGACGCCGAGACTTGGCCGCCAAGTCGGCAATCGCGTCCTGCAACCGACGATTGTGGCGCACAAAGTGCGCATTGGTCGCCAGTTCGCCGGCCGCCAAGCCATCCTGGATCAAAATTTCTCTCGCAGTTGCCGGGTCGATGGGCGACAACGGGACGCGACGTTTGGCAACAATCGGCAACCCAAACAACGTTTGACGCCGGTAGCAAAACGCACCGCCCGACTTGCGGCTCCAGTGCGGGTCGCTGTGCGAAGTCTTCAGCAGGTGAGCCCCGACCGTTTCGACCCACTGTGGTTGAATCCGAGCAACCGTTCGCGCGTATTGCTTCGTTGTCTCCACGAGTTCCGCTGCCACCACCCACTTCGGCTTGGCGTCAAAAATGCCGCTTCCCGGCCAAAGAAACAGCTTCAGGCCGCCCGCTCCGGTGTATTCATTCTTGTCGCCCGCCATGGCGACGCCCGACAGCAGGCCAGCAAGAAGTGATCGATGGATCGCGGCATATCGGTCGTCGTCGACCAACTGGTCTGGATCGTTGCTGTAGCGGATGTGGCCGACCCGCGGCGACGACGGTGTCGTCGACTGACCGCCACGTTTTCCTCGACGCGATGACTTCAGTGTTTGCAGCGTGACTTCGCGAAGCTGTCGGTAGATGTCGGACCACTCTCTCATTCGAGTGGGCGAAAGAAACTGTTGCCGAAGCACTCGTGTCAACTTGTTGCGACTGTGTTCACTGCGAGCGTCTTGATAGTAGCGCCACAGCCTCAGGTAGGACAGGAAGTCGCTTCGGCCATCGCGAAACGGGGCATGCGCTTCATCGGCCGCTTGTCGTTTGTCCGGTGGACGATCACGTGGATCCTGTAGCTCCAACGCGGCCGCGATGGGCAGCACCTCCGCCAGCACATCTTCTTCGGACGCCGCCAACAGGATCCGTCCAACTCGCGGGTCGACCGGCATACGTCCCAACTGACGGCCGATCCGAGTCAACTCGTGACGGTCGTCGATCGCCGACAACTCGGTCAGTGTCCGCAGACCCTCTCGCACCGACTCGCTGCGGGGAGGATCCAGCAACGGAAATTCCTCGATCGGTCCCAGTCGAAGCGTCTTGGTTTGCAGGATCACAGACGCCAAGTTCGTCCGGCGAATCTCTGGCGTCGTGAATCGATCGCGGTTTTCGTAGTCCGCCTCGCTGTACAACCGGACGCAGACACCGGGCCCAATTCGACCACAGCGACCGGCACGTTGATCAGCGCTGGCGCGGCTGACCGGTTCGATTGGTAACCGTTGGACTTTGCTGCGCGGACTGTAGCGGCTGATTCGAGCCGTCCCGGAGTCGACGACGCTGCGAATGCCTGGAACCGTTAGCGAAGACTCGGCGACGTTGGTCGCAAAGATGATCCGTCGTCGATCGCCACTGGGGTGAAAGATCTTTTGCTGTTCGGCTTGGGGCAATCGCGCGTAGAGTGGCAAGACCTCGACACGTGACGTTATCCCCAAGCGTTTGAAATGGCCCCCGACGCGATGCGAGACCTCACGGATGTCTCGCTCGGTCGGCAAAAAGACCAGCGTGTCCCCGTCACTGCTGCGACTCACTTCGTCGATCCCAGCAATCACATGCCGCGCCAAGTCGTATCCGCGGGTTTCGTCATCGACGACGTCCTCCCACGGCAGATACTCCAGCTGAACCGGATAGCCTCGCCCTTCGACATTGATGATCGGCGCCGGTCCCGCTTCATCCGAAAAGTGTTCGGCAAACCGTTGGGCATCGATCGTCGCCGAGGTGATGATGATTTTCAGGTCAGGGCGTTTGCCTTGCAGTCGTCTCAAGAATCCCAATAAGAAGTCGATGTTCAGCGATCGTTCATGCGCCTCGTCGATGATGATGGCGTCATACGCATCCAAGAACCGATCCGACTGAGTCTCGGCCAGCAGGATTCCGTCGGTCATCAACTTGACCAGGGTCTGATCGCTGGTCTTGTCGCCGAATCGGACTTGGTAGCCCACTTGAGCGCCAAGCGGCACCGAAAGCTCTTCCGCCAACCGGGCCGCGATGCTTCGCGCGGCCAAGCGTCGCGGCTGCGTGTGGCCGATCATCGCCTCGCGTCCCAATCCCGCCTCCAAGCAGAACTTGGGCAGCTGCGTGCTCTTTCCGCTCCCGGTCTCGCCACAGACGACCAAGACCTGACGTTCGCGGATCAGCGTCACGATCTCATCTCGATGAGCACTGATCGGCAGCTCGTCTGGATACTCCAGTTGCACCGGAGCCTCTTGACGAGCCTGTCGCCTTCGGCTCGCACCGTTCTTGGTCGCACCATCGCTCGCCGCCATGCCGGCTGATGGTGCGGTCAATTCAGCGGGTTCAGCGGGCGTCGTCGCTGGCAGATCGATTCGAGGACTGGTCGGTTTGTTACTCATCCGTCGTCGAGATCAGAATGGCCAGCGGCTGGGGATCGTGAACATCGCGACGACGAATACCAAGACCGTGAGCGGCAACCCAAAGACAAAGTAGTCACGGGGTCGATAACCGCCGACGCTATACACCATCGTATTGGTTTGGTAACCGAACGGTGTTAAGAAACTGGCTGATGCCGCGATCATGATCGCGATCACAAACGGATACGAATCGACAGCCAGCTTGTCGGCGGTCTCCGACGCGATGGAGAACATGAGCACGGCCGCCGCATGATTGGTGACCAGTTCCGTGCACAGGACGGTTGCAAGAAACACTGCCGCCAACGACCAAAGCGGGTCAGCGCCCGCTAGCTGAAGCAGTCCGCTGGCGATTGCGTTCGCCGCACCGCTTTGTTTCATCGCGCTACCGATCCCGATTGCGGCGCCGATCACAATCAGCACCGACCAGTCGATACTGCGACGCGCTTCGTTGGTCGTGCAGCAGCGAAATCCGATCATCGCCACGGCGGTCACCAACGCTGCCGTCATGATCGAAATCTTGGTTAGCGATGCGGCCAAGACCATAGCCAGCAACAGGCCGATCGCGATCGGCGCGCGTTCGTGTCGCCTCACTTCTGCCTTATCGACGGCGCTGACCAGAAAGAAATCACGTTGGCCACGCTGACGGTGCAGGAAGGATGGCGAGGCTTCCAGCAATAGGACGTCACCCACTTCCAAACGGACATCACCGATCTTGCCGGCCAATCGTTTTCCACCGCGGGCGACCGCGACCACCGCCGCGTTGTAGTGTGAACGGAAACGGGATTCGCGGATCGTTTTTCCCAGTAGCGAACAGCGAGAGCTAACGACGGCTTCAACCAAGGTGCGCCGCCAAGCCGGAACCGCCAGCTTGCGAGCCTGGTCGTCGGGAGACGACAGCCCACGGATTTTGCGAAGGTCCACCACCGTTTCCAACGCACCCACCAAGATCAGGGCGTCGTTTGCCTCCAGCACCGCCTGCGGTTTGGCGGCTAAAACCGTTTCCTGTCTCAGGATCTCGGCGACGTACAGGCCTGGCAAACTACGCAGACCCGCTTCCTCGATCGTCCGCCCTACCAACGGCCCGATCGGATCGACCAACACTTCGACGGTGTATTGCTGTGGGTCATCACTGACACTGATCGCCGGACGCCTCTGCGGGATCAACCGCTTGGACATCAGCAAGATGTACACCAGACCCAAGAGGGTGGCCGGCACGCCGACGTAAGCCGGATCAAAAAAGCCGAGTGGCCTGGCGTTTGGATCTCCGGCGATCAGTTCCGCGTGCATGTTGCGAACGATCAGGTTGGTGCTGGTGCCCATCACGGTGCACATCCCACCCAGAATCGCGGCGTACGACAGTGGCAGCAGAAGGTGGCTGGTGCTGGTCCGAATCCGTTTGCACACGTCGCCGACCACCGGCAGCAGTGCCGCCACGACCGGAGTGTTGTTCAAAAAGCCACTCAGCACCGCCACGGGCACCAGCATTCGCACTTGAGCATCCCGCAGGTTCGTGGATCGGCCCAGCAACCAGCCGGTGGCAAGCTGGGTGCCGCCCGTGAACTCCATGCCCGCGACCACGGCGAATAGCAGCGCGATCGTGATCAGGCCTTCGTTGCTGAACCCTAGCACGGCCTCCTGCGGCGTGGGCAGCTTGTTGGTCCCGGTGACGTTCTGTGCCAGCACCAAAACGGCAAGGCACGCGAGGGCCAGTAGATCGGTGGCGGCGACACGTGCCGTCAATCCAATCAGCAGGGAGGCAACCACTGCCAGCGTCAACCATGCTTCCCAGTTTGCCACTCAGAACCCATCTCGCAAAAGTAAGTCGAGGACCCTCTCGACAACGAGACGCAAGGATACTCAGCGAACCGAGAACTTCGTAGGCCGATCTGGATTCAATCGACAGAGGCGGACAAAGCGTTTCCGGTTCGCGCCCCGGCGGACAACACCCAGCCGCCGCCACGCGATAGCTGGCGTCCGGTTCCCCAGCCAACCAGAATCGGGTGCCAGCGGAATTCGCAGAACGACGTCTCAACTTGAAGCGTCAGCGAGGGATCTACTGCCACCGATCGAACCATTGGCCAACCCCGTTTCCACGACTTGTTTCGCCAAGCTGTCGCGGCACAGAAAGACCTACGTTTCTCTTGGATAGTCGTCGGCGCGATGCTTCCTGGTGGTCAGGCCTTTCGACAAGCCATCAGCGTTTCGCCGTTTGCGTCTGCCAGACAATCACGGGAGCCAATCATGTTGTTCGCCTGTCTTTCTAGATCCCCAGCAATGCGATCGGTGTGCTTTGCCATCACTTGCCTCGCATCCGTGTCGGCTTTTGCCGCCGGGACGACGCAGCTGAGCTTGTCCTACACGGTCGAATTCGCCGAGTGGGAGTCGGACGGTAGTGGCGGTTCGGAGATGGGGCAAGCCGAACTGCGAACGCAGCACGGTGGTGCGCTCAACGAGCACTATCGGATCAACCCTCTGCCGCCGCGACAAACAACCATTGACCACTTGAACGCGTTCTCGAGTGCGTCGGCTGTTCCCTTCGGATCGATCGCCTTTGCGCCCTCCGCCCCGGTCGAGCCACCCGCGGGCGAAAAGGTCGGAGGCCACTCGCAGATCACAGTGGCGCAGGTGTTTCGCAAAGACGAGGTCGATGCGACGTTCAGCTACCAGATCACGGCCGCCGACTTGGCAGTCGCCGGCATACCGGGCGGTCCCACGGCCAACGACGGCCTCGAGTCCTACCTGAAATTCTCGACCATCGTGTTCAGCAATGATCAACTCATGGTCGCGCCCCCGATCTACCAAGCCAGCCAGCAAGCGATGCTGTTTGGGCACTCTCAAGACTACATCCTCGATTCCTACGCCACCATCAACGGCCAGCAGCAAGCCTTTGAAGTCGAACTTCACAGTGGTGGACTTGACCAAAACTTTGCGTCGGCGTCGCTAACTCAGCCTTACAGCGGTGTCGTGGACTTGGATTCCGTGCCCGTCGGCTCCAACTTCACGGTCGTTTCGACGGTGCTTGCCCGGTCGATCGATCACATCCAGTTCGACAGTCGGGCCAGCACCTTTGGACGCGATCCTCTGGATCCGAACACGGGCATGACTTGGTCGTTCAACGGACTAACACCCATCGCTGCATCGGCAGTGCCGGAGCCTAGCTCGCTGTCCATCTGTCTTCTTATCTTGCCGTATCTGGTGACCCGCCGGAGACGATGACGGCCGTCGGCCGCGAACCTTCTTGAGTTGCCGGTGTCGGCCGAGGGAGTCATCTTGTCTTCGACTCAACATCTCCTTCGACCGGAATGGACAACCGTGAACGATTCTCGGCTTCGCCTTTTGACTCTCAGCTCGGATTTGCCCAGCCAAACGGAACACGAGTACATCTCCATCGCAAACGAGTCACTCTTGGGAGCCGGGCTAAACACTTGGCAAGACTACCTGCGGCGGATCGGTCGCGAGAACATGCGGATCGCTTTCGATGGTGACCGTGTCATCGGAGGGCTCGGGTTCTACCGAGTCCAGCAGAGTTTTGGAGGTCGATCGATTCCGACAGCAGGAATCTCGGGCGTCGCCGTCGACTTGGCGGAGCGATCCGGTGGCGTGGCAAGGCAGATGATGAGTGAGACGCTGCATGAGTTGCGCGAGGAGGGCTTCCCGTTAGCGGGACTCTATGCCTCCACTCAAACGCTGTATCGGGGTGTTGGCTTCGAGCAAGCGGGGACAAGGTTGGAGTACGAACTGCCCATTCGTTGTCTGCCCAAGCCGTCCTACCCGCTTCCTTGCACGCGATTCGAAGAGGCGCCGATCGATGCTTTGGCGCAAGTGGCATCGGTCCGCGCGGAGCGAACCAACGGAAACCTGATCCGCACCGAGGGACTTTGGGACCGCTTGCTGTTCCCCTACAACGATCAGCCATGCAAAACGTACCTGATCGGCGAAGTGGCAGATCCGCAGGGCTACGTGATCTTGAAAGCGGCAACCCGGCACGACGGCCTGCCCGCCGTCACGACGGCTACCGACTACGCGGCGAACACGCCCGAGGCGATGCAGCGGCTGATGGCGCTATTGCACGACCAACGAGCGATGCATGATCGTTTCCGTTGGTGTGGAGGCCCCCAAGATCCCTTGCTACTGCACAGCAGCGAGGCGTGGGCCGAAATCCTGGACATCGAACGTTGGCTGCTGCGGATCTTGGACTTCCGTTCCGCCATCGAATCTCGCGGCTATCCACCTGGATGCACGGGGTCCCTGGACATCGAACTCACCGACGAACTCTTTGAAAGCAACCAAGGCCGATGGCGAATCGACTTCTGCGGCGGCCGCGCGAGCGTGCAGCCTGGAGGCGAAGGCACGTTCCGGCTGGATGTGAAGACGCTCGCACCGCTCTACTCAAGTTTGCACTCAGCGTCCGAGTTGGCCGCGTTCGGTCGGATTCAACACGCTGCACCCGAAGAAATCACGCTGGCCGACCAAGCCTTCGCCGGTCCCACCCCCTGGATGCCCGAGATCTACTAGATAGCATGCCGGGAATGCGTTCAGAATCGACTTCAGTTGGGCACCTCTCGCCCCGCTTCGGCGTTGTGAAGTCTTCCTTCATCCTCCCTCCGGGAGGGTCGCGAAACGAGCCTAAGCGAGTTCACGCCGGGAGGGCTCCGTGTATTCGTTGTATCCCGAGACAGCCGTGATCCCTCCCCGAAGACTCGTTCCTCGCCTTCGACCCTTTCCGCGGAACGTGCTACGCGATGTACACCAATGACCTGCGGGAGGGCCGCCCCACGTCATCGAAATTGATTGCTAATCACGAATGTTGGACGCCATGTAGCCCACCAAGGTGAAGTGAGCACTGTTGTTCAGAAGGGCTGTGAGTCGGGACGGCGTGACTTTGGCGTCGCGGCCTTTGATGTACGTGTCGCCGGGAAGTCCGTTCTGCACGGCGACCATTTGGTAGACGAAGGCGACGAACTGAGAGCAGATAAGCGGGTTGTTCCCGCGGCCTGAGAGCACCTTTTCCAAGAGATCATCGAACTGGTCGGCGTTCTTGGCTCGTCCGCTTCCGGACCCGAACAGTGATTTTGGGGCACCGAACCAGTTGTAACTGAACACGCCACGTCCCCTGCGAGTTTTCTTGCCTTGGCGATGGATGTCGCGAAGCATCTGGGCGGCGGTGCCGGCGCCGCGTGCGATGTTGGGGGCATTGCAGCGAAAGACGGCGTACGGGGTTCGCTTGTTCTGGACGCGAATGTTGCTGGCGGTCAGACCGCCGCTCAATGCCTCGATCATGTGGATCTTGTCGGACATGACGCCGGCGTGGGTGACATTGGGATTGCTGCCGCCCAAGAGTTTTTGCGCTTTGGCAATGACATGAGTGAAGATCGTGTTGTCGCCCCCGGGAAGTCGCAGGCGAAGCATGATGTCACCGGCGGCCAAATCATCGGCAAGAAGCGGCACTTTCATCGTCGGAAGACCCCGTAGGTCGGAAGACAGCGGTAGAACCCAAAATCGAATCGCGTCATCGCCATGACGGGCGATCCCACAAGCCCCTTCCACCGAATCCCGAAGACCTAACGGCAAAAACCAAACCAAATCAAAGATCCGACGCCGGCGTCAGCCGCAGGAGCAGGTTCGAGAGACGGTCAATCGAATCTGATTCCTCGTGGAGTCCCTTTGTTGCGAAAGGAGGTCAGGCATAGGCGATCATGGACCGAACACCGTAGACTCCATGACGTCAAAGAAGCCGCCCACCAACCAGCTTGGCACCCCTCTCTCCCAAACTTGTTTGGGGAGAGCGATGGTCTTGATTAGAGTCAACTTTGACGATCGAAAATCTTGAATTTTTCGATTCCGCATTGGCAACGTCGGCGGGGGCCAGCC
>JBCCUO010000057.1:0-10085 GCA_039196805.1 Planctomycetota bacterium
AAACTCAATTGCTCGCACCGGAGTCGTGTTACCGGGCAATAGAGCTTCAATGTTCTCCAGATCAGACGTGTTGTAGACGCGAACGCTACCGTGAGCCTGATAATCGCTAACGCCGACGACCAGATGGTTTCCATCCGGCGAAAACGCGATCTCGTTGCAGTTGCCGTAGGACGTTCGCAGCCGATCTCCGCGGAGCGTCTTGAGCAAATCGCCGGTGTTCAGATCCCACAGACGAACCACCTTGTCGCCGCAGGCGGCGACCCACCGTCCTCGTGGATCAATGGCGACGTCGGCCACTTCCGACATGAATCCACCGCCATCGATCACCAACTCGGGGTCACCCGTGAACTCGGCCAGCAGCGCCGTCGTGTCGACCTTGGTTTCCTTAGACACCAATTCAAGAAACGAGGGTTGACTATCGGAATCGCCTTCCGATTCAGCTGGCTCCTGTTTCATCTGCTCGGCCAGTCGCTTGAGTTCGGCCAAGCGTTCCAGCTCGGCAAGTCGCTCCTTCTCGGCGATTCGCGCCATCTCGGCTTGTCGCTCTTCTTCGGCCAGTCGCTCCTGCTCCGCCATTCGCTTCTGCTTGGCTAGCTTGGCCTCTTCGGCAAGTTTGGCCTCCTCAGCCAGTTGGGCCAGGCGTTGTTCTTCGGCCATCCTCGCCTCTTTGGCCTTTCGTTCTTCTTCGGCGATTCGCTCTTGTTCGGCGATTCGCTCTTGTTCGGCGATCCGAGCCAGCTCGGCAAGTCGCTCCGCCTCCTTTTGCCGTTCCTGCTCTAGCCGCTCCGCTTCGGCCTTGCGTTGGGCTTCCGCTTCTCGCTGCGCCTCGGATTCATCGACCGGCTTCTCTTCCCCGCCCGTTTCGGGCTCGACGACCTCCGGCGGCTTCGCGGCCAGCGGGTCCTCTTTGGACGGCTGCAGATAAAGTCCAATCCCCAAAGCACCAATTAGCATCAGAGCGCACAGCGGATACAAGACGTAGGGCTTCTCGAGTGCTCGGTTCAGTCGATCGCGGCTTGAAGTCGGCGCGGCCGCAATCGGGGCGGACGCCTTGCGTGAGGAATGCGATGCCACGGGTGCCGATCGATTCAGCGGATCGATTTCGCGAACCGCCGCGGGCATGACACCGACCGGCTGGGCGGCGGGCACCTCTGGTGCAGCTACCGGCTGTACGGCAACGGCGGGCTGTTCGTCTAGCTTTGCCAGCGCCGCAGCCGCCGTCGCGGGTCGCTGGTCAACTTCCTTGTGCAACATCGCGCCGAGAGCCGCGGCCAAGTCCGCCGGAACTCCGGGAATCAATTGGGTCACTGCCGGATGCGGATCGGTGCTACTGTGCTTACGAAGCCAGGCGACCTCGGGATCTGCAGAGTTGACCTCGCCACCCAGCATCAGTGAATCAAACTTAGGCCCGGCCAAGAGTTCCAACGCCGTGAACGCCAGGCAGTACAGGTCGGATGCCGTGCCCAGTGGCCCGAACTCGCCCCGAATCCACTCGGGAGCCAAGTACTTTTTGGTCGACGCCGGAGCACGCAGCTCGCCGTCCAGGTCGGTGGGCTCGAAATCACTCAGCCGAACCGATCCGCTATCGTCGATCAGGATGTTCGATGGGCGGATGGCACCGTGCAGCTTGCCCTTTTGATGAAGAAAGTCGAGTGCCGAAAGGATCTGTGTCAGCACGCTGCGGACGGTGTCGACCGGCATCGGTGCGTGCTGAATCTGATTCGCTAGGTTGCCCTTCATCAACTCCATCACGATCCAGCCGTTCTCCGGTACGACCGTGTGAATCCGCAAAATCCCTGCATGCTCGGTCTGGGCCAAGAATTGGGCTTCGCGGAGGAACCGTTCTTGGCGATTCGGATCGGACTTCCCCGCCTCGGTCAGTTGCTTGATCGCGACATCGCGTCCGAGGGACAAATCGTGGGCCCGGAAGACCACCGTCGCCTCGGTGCGCCCGATTTCCTCGAACAGTTCGTAGTTTGGATGCGGGGTACTCACCGGGACCATATCGCCAATCGGGGTGGAAGATTCATGCCAACGCGACTAGTTCGCCTTGACTCCATGGTTGTTACACGAAAACCATGGTCGTTGCACGAAATCTTGGGATGGGTGTGAAATGTTTTGTCAATCGCGGCGAAGAAGGGTCGGCAATGGCCCTGAGTTGTCGGCCACGAGTTTACGAGAAGGGGTCAGACCTCAAGAATGCGAAGCACCCTTTCTGGCCATTTGGTTTATGGGGCTGCCCCCTTTTCGATGGCCCCCACTTCCTGATCGGACTTGAATGAGTCGACACGAAATCTACCTGCAGACCACGCGTCGATTCCTGCAGCCGGTGATCCATTTATTGGACGATCCGGATGTTTCCGAAGTGCTGATCAACGGTCCCAACGACGTCTATGCCGAGCGTTTCGGGAAATTGACCGAGGACGCAGCGAAGTTTGACAGCGAAGCGGAGCTGATGGCTGCCGCCCGGAACATCGCGGAATTCGCCGGTCGTCCCCTGCAAAATCAGACCCACAGCGTTGACGCTCGGCTGCCCGATGGATCACGCGTCCACGTGATCTTACCTCCCAGCAGTCGCAATGGCGTCTGCATCTCAATCCGTAAGTTCAATACGTCCAGCCTGAGCCTGCAGAACCTGATCCAGAAGGAGTCGCTGACCGAGGAATCGGCCCGGTTCCTGTCCGAAGCGGTCCATCGGCATGACAACGTGGTGGTTTCGGGTGGTACCGGCTCAGGAAAGACGTCGCTGCTAAACGCCCTGTCCGCCGAAATCGATCCCACCGAGCGGATCGTGGTGATCGAAGACAGTACCGAGCTACAGCTGAAGCAACCTCACACGGTCTATCTGGAGGCGCAACCAGCCGACCGCAGCGGAGCAGACCAAGTGACGATTCGCGACTTGTTTGTCGACTCGCTGCGAATGCGTCCCGATCGGATCTTGGTGGGCGAGGTGCGACGTGGTGAGGCCCTGGATTTGATCCAATCGATGATCTCGGGACACCGGGGTTCGCTGACGACGGTGCACGCTTCGACGCCACGTGACGCTTTGATCCGCTTGGAAACGCTATCGTTGATGGGTGGAGTCCAGATGCCACCCTACGTCGCTCGAACGCAAGTCGCCTCGGCGATCGACGTCATCGTTCAGATCGCCCGCCTGCCGGATGGCAGCCGCAAAGTGATCCAGATCGACCGCTGTCTGGGACTGACGGAGGGCGAAGTGACTTCGGCGGACTACCAGCTGGAAGCCGTGTATCGCACGGAACCGACCGAGTGAGCGCGTCATCCGTAGCAGAAGCAGCGGAGGCTTTCGGGGTGCAGCCTTGAGTGTCGAAACTCTTGGCGAGTTCTGCTACCGATCAAGGCGATGCGGCTCTTTCAACTCGGGGAATATGATCTTTGTCCCCCGCGCCCGCCCGATTCCGCTGTGTGGAGTGACGAAATTGCACTACGTTCTGTAACAAGTCCGATTAGTTTGCGATCTAGAGGCAGCCGGGCACAAAGCTGCCCAGCCAAGATCGCAAGACGACGCCAGGGCAACCCTTGGTCAACCACACAGGAAACACCCATGTCACTCACAAAGATTCGGCAGCACATTCGCCGACTGCATGAAGACGAAGATGGTTTGGAAGCCGTTCAAACGATCATGATCGTCGCGATCGCCGCTGTGATCCTGATCGCCGTCATGACCGTTGGCCAGGAGATCTTTGACTGGCTGAAGGAAAAGTGGGGCAATCTGAAAGAAGAAGAAATCAAGTAGGCGCGGTGCGATGGATTTCCTTGCCTCTTCCTTACCGGAACTGCACGCCGCCGGGCTGATGGTCACGGTCGTGCTGGTGATCGCCTCGCTGACCGATCTCCGCGAGCACAAGATCTACAACTGGCTGACCTATCCGGCAGTCATTTGGGGACTCGTCTTGTCGACGCTGGTCAGCTTGACGCGACTGACCTCATTTCCTGAAGCGATCTTCGGCGAAGTCACTTTCACGTCCAGCCTGCTGGGCATGCTCGGGTGCGGACTGTTGATGCTGGTTCCGTATGCAATGTCCGGTGGAGGCGCCGGTGACGTCAAATTGGCCATGGCACTGGGCGCCTTGCTGGGGTTTTCGACAACGCTTCAAGTGTTGTGCGTCGGATACTTGTTCGCAAGTGTGTATGTCGCTGGTCGCTGGGTCGTTCGCCACGCGTCAAGTCGCCTGTCACTTGGCCACGACGACGCAAAGCGGAGTTGGAATGCCAGTGTTCCCATGGCCGGGTTCTTCACGTTGGGCATGAGCTGGGTCTACTTTGCCGGCCCGGTGTGGTGATCAACCGCCACCAACTTCGTCGCGGCGCCGCCAGCATCGAAGTGGTCATGGCGACCGCCGTCGCTGTGCCGCTAGCCGTGATGCTTTTTTTGTTGGGCGTTCGCATGTGCCGCTACGTCTTCGCCGCCATCGACGGCATGCTGACCATGCCACTGCTCTAGGAGGCCGCGATGAAACGATTGAGAAGGATGGCGGTGGACACGGCGCGCCGTCGATTGACAGCATCGATCGAGGATCTCGTTCGTGGTGAAGAGGGTGCCGCCTACACACTTTCGTACGTGATGGTGTTCCCCATCTTGATGCTGCTGGTGGCGTTGACGGTCGAAACCGCCTTGGCGATGACGTCCAAGCTTGGCACGGTGCATGCTGCGTACGCGGCCGCGAGGGTTGCCAGCGTGCAGAGTTCGGCGGTGGACTGGACCACCGCCCGCGGGCGGATCGAAGCCGCCGCCCGCCAAGCCATGACTCCTTTTGCCAGCGGGTCCACCACATCGGAGGCGCAGACCAACAGCGAAGACGACGACTTTCGCGCGGCGTATGACCAATGGGTCGATGACCCCGCGGCAGCCGGCTACATCCAATCCAAGCAGCGTGACGTTCACCAGCACTTGCATATCGAGTTGGAGGGCCGGCCCGCCCAGTGGGATTCCGAGATCGTCGTCACTGTGACATACGACTATCCCTTTCGTATCCCTGGCGTCGGTCGCCTGATCGGTGAACGCTCGTCCGCCGGAGGATTCATCTTTCCGCTTACCAGCCGCGTGACGCTGGAAAACGACGGACCACAAAACGAATCGCAAAGCCTGGGGATTGGTTATGCCAGCGACAACTAGGCTGCGTTCGAAAACGGTCGATCGACGAACCCCTCGCCGTAACCCATTCTCGGGTGCAAACCATAGCACCTACCGCGACGGCAAGATTGCCTTGGTTGCCATGGTCTTCCTGCTGCTGTTGGCCGTTTTGCTTGCCTACATCGGCAACAGCGGCCACGCCGTCAGCCAAAAGATGCAGGTGCAGAACGCGGCCGACTCCGTTTCGTATTCCAATTCACTTTGGATCGCCCGCGGACTGAACACCGTCACCACCTGCAATCATCTGGTCGGCGAAGCGACCGCGTTTGGGGTGATCCACGATGCCTTGGGTGGTCCCGAACTCAGGCTGGGACTGAAAGCCAATCCGAGCGAGAATCAGGCGCTCAACGGCTCCATTCAGTTTCTCGGTAAGACTGCCCCGATCGTTCCTCACCCGGCGTACGTTCCTCCTCCGCTACCCAACATCGATCGAAAGATCGTCGACTTCATCGCCCAGAGAATGGCGCCGACGTCCAACGCAGAACTGGATGCGTTCGGAACTCTCTACGACGCCCGGATGCAGTTGAAACGCCAAATGGCTCTACTGTTGGCTGCGAAGTCGTTCGCCAACTTGGCGTATCTGATTCCACCGCCGTTTGGATACCCACCCGCGATTGCCGCCACGATCGCGCACGTGGTCGCCACCTCGCAGATCGTCTTGATCGGCAAAGAATGGCTCCTGTTGGAAGCGATCGAAATCTACGCCAAAGCTGCCGGATCGCTGCAGGAAAAGATCTTCGCGGACGCACTGATCCCCACGTTGACGCAGTTTGCTGCCGGGGTGGCGGGGCTGGACATGGCCAATCCCGATGCCGAGGGCAAGCAAGGCTTTGCGGCCAAGCAAGTTGCCAATACCGTCGATGAACTCGGCCAGACGCTGAACGTGACGGCAGCTGTGATTCCCAAACCGGATGACATCCGACTGCCGGTGGTCTTTGAGCCGCCACCCAATGGAAACGGCAACGGCGGCAGCTGGCCCAGCCAATGGGGAACCGATCAATCGCTGCCCCTGCCAGGTGCGCAAGATCAACTTGACAAAATGAAGGACAAGATTGACGACGCGATCGATGATCTGCTGGACATCATCACGAAAAAGCGTTCCGCCATTGGCGACTTGCAAGCGTTGCGAGACGACGTCCAAGAGAAGCTGGACGGCGGTGAACTGTCACTGTCGGTGCAGCAGGAGTACGAACAGGAACTGGCGCGGCTGGACGAATCGATCGAGCGACTGACTCGGGAAAAGGAGAAGCTGGAGCAAAGCCGAACCGAGGCCGAGGAGCAACGCAGCGGTCTGGCGAACCAGTTGCCTCCGCCCGGTGGCCAATCCGGAAACCTAAGCTTGCGGCATTTCCCCGATGACATGGATCCTCAACAAGAGCGATTCACCCAGTGGGCCCGGGCAACGGTGCCCAACGTGGATGCCATGCGTGCTCCCGTGCTAGGCCTGATGGAAGCACAGCTGCCCAAGAGCGGCGCGGCCAAACACTTCGAAAAGTGGACCAATCGTTACACCCTGATCCACGCCTGGCGTCATCGCACAGGCATGCGCCTGAAGAAGACCGACGAATCCGAAGCCGAGTGGCAGCAGGAGGGCGATGCCGGCAGCATGCTTGTCTTGCAGGACTCCTTCCGTGGAGAGCAATCGGTCAAAGGCAACGAGCCATGGACTCGGTCAACCGAAGAAGGTAAGTCGCAAGCGGAGTCACTGTTCACGCTGATCACGTCCACTCATCGCGACTACGAAAGCCTGATGGCCAAATCAGTCCTGCCCTCGGCGCAGTCGGACGGGATGACCGCCTTCGCGCTTTCGATTGCCTACAACGCCAACCCACAGCAATCCGGTGGCGACAGTCAGGATCAACCCAAAGTCGGCTGGGACACGCTCAACTGGGATACAGCAGGTCGCGGAGTCGCCGAATGGGGCAAGCCCGCCTCGCAGCAGAGTGCCCGTTGGCCGTGGGAACTCTTCGACGGGCTGCAGAACGCACCCCAAGTCAAACCGAACTGGCAATCCAAGCTGGTGCCACTGACCGAGAGCCGGCTCGACGACGCCGCCGGCGAGTTAGAAGACGACAAGATGAAATCGGCCGCCGACTACGCCGCCGAACACGCGGATCTGATCCGCCATTGAGCGAGCCACAGAGACACACCACCTTCGAGCTTGCCCGATACGATGTGAACACTCGCTACCACCCGGGCTTGCCCCGGTGGAGCCGTAAGTGGCAGCTACCCATGCAAACTCAAGCATAAAAAGCTCCGCTGGGCTCGTCCCAGTGGTACTGCGAACCGTCAACCCACCGAATTCCTGTAACACCATCCGCCTAGACGCGAACAAGTTGCAATCGCTTCAACCAGGAAACCCAATGCGTCGCCGAACTGCTATTGCTACTCTTGAGCTGGTCATGGCCTTGCCGGTCGTGCTGGCTCTCTTTGTGGCGATGGTGTGGCTGGGATTTGCCGTCATCGAACAAGCCAAGGTGACGACCGAGGCGCGGCACGAAGCTTGGAAACAACGCTTTCAGCCCTGGACCCAGACTCCGTTTGCTTTCACCGAAACCCAAGAAGTCACCGAAACGGCGGATGCCGATGTCAACGTCACGCAGCTGCTAAGCGGCGTGGAAGGAGCCAAGTCCCAGCACACCGTCCGCCAGTCCAGCTGGGATCATCGCACCACCGAATTCAAATCCCTCCCCAACTGGAAGCTCTACGCAGACACGGCAATCGCGGCCAAACGCGAAGGCCTGATGTCGGCCTACCAAGACGCCAAGTCTCAGTTCGACCAACTCCGATCGCTCGGATCCCAAGCCCTTGCCGATGCCTTGGCGGAGGCGGTTTCCGACTTGCTGGGTCCCGGACAAACCTTCGAATCATCCGGTTCGTCCCAAGAATCGCGACTCGAATTGGACCAGCAGTTAGAGAAACAGAGGATCGAAGGAGAAATCAGGGACCTGGAGCAGTCGATTGACGACCAGAAACGTATCATCGACGAATTGAAAGACTCCGAAGAAGAAGACGATCAGGACCGGCTCTGGCTGGAAGAAAAGAAGCTGGAACGATTGAAGACCGAACTGAAAGATCGCAAAGAAACGAGAGACGCATGAGCAGCGTGTTGAAGCTAGTCATCGGATTGTTGTTGGCTGTCGTGGCCGCCGGCATCAATTGGATTTACCTGGCATCCCAGACCAGTCCCGCAAGCTACGTTGCCGCCAAGTCGTCTCTTCGACAGGGACAAACAATTGAGTCGGAGGATCTGGTGGCCGTCCCCATCCCTGGTGATTCGTCCCGCGTCAGGAAGTCACTGATTCCGTACGCCAATCGCAGCATCCTGCTGGGCACCGCCGCAACGCGTGACTACGAAACGGGCGACATGATTCTGGCTCAGGACATGTCGGTCCCCGCCAGCAAGCAGAACTGGGACGTGATTGGACCGTTTGAGCTGATCAGCGTGGGCGAACGTTTTAAGCAGCCGACCGGATCGCAGCTGCAGGCAACCGGTTCGATGCAAGACAACAGCGTCACGATCGCGGTTGACGCGGGCTTCGACGAACAAACCAGCAGGCTACTGCAAGCGATCGCGACGGGAATCGAACGTGACGCGGACACCCCCAAACCCGAGATCGTCGCGGTTCAGGTATTACCTTCCAACAGCCGCACACGTCAGATCCGCAATCCCGCCGGACGACAGCCGACCCTGCCGCCGACCAGTACAACTGTCCCGCTGCGCAGCGATGTGGTCTACCAAACCGTTTCCCTCGACGGGATTCCCAACGTTCCGGTCGTCTTACTAGAAGGCGATCTGATTCGCTTCGTCGTTCCCCGGGTGCCGGGAACTTAATGATGCGTCTGTGGTACAACAACGTCGTTGACACACAGCGACGCGTCCTGGAAATCGAAGGTGACCGCATCTCGATCGGACGTGGCGAGCAAAACGACCTGGTGCTGGCCAGCCCCTACATCGCATCTGAAGCGGTTGTGCTCTATCGCCGCGATGCAGGCTGGGAAGTGGTCGTGTTGGGCAGCAACGGCATCAAGATTGGCGATCGTCAATTGACCGCGGGAGAGCACTGCGAACTGGTTTCTCGATCGGCGATCGAGATCTTTCCGTTCACGATCACAATCGATCTGCCCAGTCAGGAAGAACTGTCGAGCGAAGCGGAACGCAAGCGACTGGACCAGCAAATGTCGCAGTTGATCGCGGAAACACATCGCGAACTGCTGGATCGCATGGATCTAAGGCGCGGCGTCGACCCGTCCAAGCATCAAGATGATGTATACCTGATGACGTTGGAACAGCACATCGAAACGATCGTGCGTGATCATCCAACGTACCAGTCACAACCGACCGCTCCCAAGTCGATGTCGCCGATCGCCCACTTGGCGGGCAGCGCCGTGCGAGATCGGATGCTGCGACAAGTTTCCGGGACCACGGTGACCAACTCCAAGCATTCGCTGCTGGATGCCGAATCGAATTGGAGCCGGATCGTGACGTCGGTACCCGAACGCGAAAAGGAACTGGACTCAACGGTCACCTACCTCGCGCGCATCTTGGGATTGGACCAAGACGACATGAAGTCAGGGCTGCGAATCGAAGCGATCCAGCAAGACTTCTGGTCCGCATGGGAGAAGATTCACGAAAGCATTCACGCCGAGTTCAAGGACTACTTGGCGCTACGCATGCTCAAGAAGGAGATCAAGGACATCGTCTTTGGCTATGGTCCGTTGGAAGACCTGCTGCGGATGAAGAGCATTTCGGAAATCATGGTTGTCGATCGGGACCACATCTTTGTCGAATCGTCGGGCGTGATCGAAGACAGTGGGCGTCGATTCATCTCCGACGATGTCGTTGAGTCGATCATTCAGCGCATCGTCGGCAAAGTGGGCCGACGAATCGACAAGTCGCAGCCGTTGGTCGATGCCAGACTGGAGGACG